>NZ_NHSG01000281.1:0-14517 GCF_020024005.1 Streptomyces purpurogeneiscleroticus | reverse complement strand
CCCTCTCCCCCGCGCTGACCACCGCCCTCGTCGTCACCCTCGCCGCGACCTTCGTGATCCCCGGTTCCGCCGCTCACCGGGCCGATGCCGCGACCCCGGCCGCCTTCTCGCTGCCCAGGAAATTCGACGGCTGGCAGCACGACCGGCTCGCGCCCGGCGTCGACCTGTACCAGGGCACGCTCTCCGGGCGGCCCGGCGCCGACCACTGGACGGTCACCGTGCGGAAGGACGGCGCGGTGCTGCACAGCGGCGAGACGGCCGACGCGCTCGCCGACGGGCTGCGCGGGGCCGGGTTCGCGCCGCGTACCGAGGAGGTCCGCTGGCCGGCCGGCTCCGACCGGCGGGGCACGGTCGGAATACGGGTCCGCACGGGCACCTACGGCGGTCAGAACCAGGCCGACAACGCCCGCAAGGAACTGGCCGCCGCGGGCTTCGACGCCGTCAGCGAGTGGACCGGCGGCGACGGCACGCCCGGTACGGGACTGGCCCGCGTCAAGGTCGCCGTGATCGATCCCCGGGCCTACAAGGGGCGGCTGGACGCCGGTTACGGGACCGCGGTCGCCGGGCGGGAGAAGGTCACCGACATGGCTGCCCGCGCGAACTCGCTGCTCGCGGTGAACGCCGGGTTCTTCGTGATGGAGGACAAGGACGGCGTACCGGGTGCCGCCGCGGGCATCGCCGCGTACAACGGGCGGCTGCAGAGCGCCGCGACGAACGGGCGGATCGCCGCCGTCCTCCGGGGCGACGGACTGCACCCCGAATTCCGGCATCTGCGCACCGAGTTGAAGGTGACCGCGGACGGCGCCACCGAGCTGGTGGACGGCATCAACCGCGTCCCGGGCAAGGTCCGCAACTGCGGCGGGGTCGGCGGCGACGGGCCCACCGAGCGGCCGCAGCACGATGTGACCTGCACCGATCCGGACGAGATCGTGCGCTTCACGCCGGAGCTGGGGGCCGAAACGCCCGCCGGGCCCGGCGTGGAGGCGGTGCTGGACGGCGAGGGGCTCGTCCAGCAGCTGCGGCCGCGCGGCGGCCCGGTACCGGAGGGCGGCACGGTACTGGCGGGTATCGGCGCGGGCGAGCGGTGGCTGCGTGACCATGCCGCGCCCGGCTCCGCGGTACGGCTGGACGAGAAGATCACCGACACCGACGGCCGCCCCGTGCGGCTCACGGCACAGGACGACATCGTCAACGGCGGCCCGCAGCTGGTGCGCGACGGCAGGGTGGCCGTCGACTACGCCGCCGACGGCATCGAGCACGCCGGTGACCGCTCGTTCGCGTACACCTGGGGCATCAGGCGCAATCCGCGGATGGTCCTCGGCACCGACCGGGCGGGCCGGATCATCCTGCTCACCAGCGCGGGCCGGCAGCCCGGCTACAGCGACGGCCTCGGCCTGAACGAGGCCGCGGCGCTCATCAGGTCGCTCGGTGCCACGCATGCCATGAACCTCGACGGCGGCGGCTCCGTGGGCATGGCCGTCGACGGCCGTCTGATCACGACCCCGTCGGACGCGACGGGTGAACGCGCCGTGGGGGACGCACTGTTGCTCCAGCGCTGATCCACCGGCGGCGGCGCGGCCGACAGCGCAGTGGGCCCGGGGCGACCACACGCCCCGGGCCCACCATTCAGTACCTGCTGCCCGTCACGGACCTGCTGCCCGTCACGGGCGCAGCATCGGCATCCGCTGCGACTGCTGCTTGTCCAGCTTCTTGTCGTACGGGGCCGCCGGGGCCGACTCGCCCGCGGCCGGGGTCACGCCGGCCCACTTCAGGAGGCGGGCCGTGGCCTTGGTGCGGTCGGCTTCCTTCAGCTTGGTGATGTTGGAGCCGTGGTTGCCACCGGGGACGGTGAAGACGTACGAGTCCTTCGCGCCCTTGCCGACCCGGAAGTGTTCCGAATTCCACGGGTCGTACTGCCCGTTGACGAACATCATCCGCTCGGCGTGGTGGCGCACCCAGCGGTCGATGTCCGGCATGGCCTTCTTGTCGAAGGACATGGGGATGTCGCGCGGCACGAAGGTGCGGGAGTTGTTGATGCCCGGGTAGCGGAGCAGGTCCGCGACGTTCGGGTACTGGTAGCCGGGCTCACCGAGCTGGGTGCCGGCCTGGTAGTAGTACGGCAGGTAGGGCTGCATGCCCTGGTCGGTGTAGCTGTCGAAGCCGCCGACCTTGTCCATCCAGGTCCACAGCGCGTCCGTGGCCGCGGTGGGCTCGGGGACCTCGGCGCAGGCGGTGGCGGCGGGCTGGTACTGCCAGAAGCCGAAGACCAGGTCGGTCACCATGATTTCGTACGCGCGGTCGGCGTTCCCGGCGAGCTTGAAGGTCCAGCCCTCGGCGTTCGCCTCCTTC
Source organism: Streptomyces purpurogeneiscleroticus (assembly GCF_020024005.1). Lineage (NCBI taxonomy): Bacteria > Bacillati > Actinomycetota > Actinomycetes > Kitasatosporales > Streptomycetaceae > Streptomyces > Streptomyces purpurogeneiscleroticus. Next base: position 12,168 of record NZ_NHSG01000281.1, on the reverse strand, counting down.
TGGAAGCGGTCGACCATCTCGCCGCGGCGCTTCAGCGCCTCGCGCTCGATCGCGGCGAGGTCCTTGCGGCACTCGGCGGTGCCGACGGTGGCGAAGAAGCGGTCGTAGGCCGAGTCCTCGTCGTTGACGACGTCGTTGGGCGCGACGTACGCGACCGTGCCGTCCATGTCCTGCGGGTAGAAGCGGCGGTAGTAGGTCGCGGTCATGCCGCCCTTGCTGCCGCCGGTGGCGATCCAGTTCTTGGTGTAGATCCGGTTCAGCGCCTTGAAGATGCGGTGCTGGTCGGCGGCGGCCTGCTGGATGTCCAGCTTCTTCCAGTCCGCGGGCTCGGGCCGGGACGGGGTGAAGTAGCGGTACTCCATCGAGACCTGGTTGCCGTCGATGAGCTTGGTGGGCTCGCTGCGCGCCGGCTCGGTGTTGACGTTGTAGCCGGAGGTGAAGAAGACGGTGGGGCGGTCGGTCGACTTGTGCAGCACGGTGATGCGCTGCTGGAAGGTGCCCTTGCCCGGATTCCGGTGGTCGACCGGCTGGGCGTAGTTCAGGACGAAGAAGCGGTAACCGTCGACCGGCTTCTCCTGGATGAGGCTCATTCCCGGTATCGCGAGGAGACGGTCCTTGATGTCCGCTTCCGCGCGGCTGTCCGCGGTCGTACCGGCCGGCCCGGCGGCGGTGGCCGCCCCTGCCGTGGCCGTGCCGGCGCCGACCGTGCCTATGAGCACGACGAGTGACAGCAGCCATCTGAGCGTTTTGCGCATGCGCCCTCCCCTGGGGTTCGCAAAGGTCGCGCCGAACCTATCGGGGCGGCCCCCCGTCGACCACCCCCCGACCGGCGGTAGCAGGTCGGAGCGGTGATCCGGGGGGCGGCGGGGCACTCGGCGCTACACCCTGGCCGCTGCCGGCTCGCCGGTGAAGGAGCGCCACAGTTCCGCGTACCGGCCGCCCCGCGCGAGGAGTTCGGCGTGCGTGCCGTCCTCGGCGACGCGGCCGCGGTCCAGTACCACGACCCGGTCGGCGCGGGCCGCCGTGGTGAGGCGGTGGGCGACGACCAGGGTCGTCCGGCGGCCGGCCAGCCGGTCCGTCGCGTGGTTGACGACGGACTCGGTGGCCAGGTCGAGCGCCGCGGTCGCCTCGTCGAGCAACAGCACGTCGGGGTCGACCAGTTCGGCGCGGGCGAGCGCGAGGAGCTGGCGCTGGCCCGCGGAGAGGTTACGGCCGCGCTCGGCGACCTCGTGGAGGTAGCCGCCGTCGAGCGTGGCGATCATGTCGTGCGCGCCCACCGCCCGGGCCGCGGCCTCCACTTCGGCGTCGGTGGCGTCCGGACGGCCGTACGCGATGGCGTCGCGGACCGTGCCGGGGAAGAGGTACGACTCCTGCGGGACGACGCCCAGGCGGTGGCGGTAGCCGGTCAGGTCCAGTTCGCGCAGGTCGGTGCCGTCGACGCGGACGGCGCCGGCCGTCGGGTCGTAGAACCGGGCGACCAGCTTGACCAGCGTGGACTTGCCGGCGCCGGTCTCGCCGACGAACGCGACGGTCTGGCCGGCGGGGATGGTCAGGGCGATGCCGGAGAGGGCCTCGGCCTGCTCGCCGTCGGCGGTCGCGTAGCGGAAGTGGACGTCGTCGAAGGTGATCTCGCCCGCCAGCTCCTTCACCGGGCGGGGGTTTTCGGCCGCCGGGGTGGTGGTCGGCTCGCGCAGCAGCTCCTGGATGCGGCCCAGGGACACGGACGCCTGCTGGTAGCCGTCGAAGACCTGGGAGAGCTGCTGGACGGGGGCGAAGAAGAGGTCGATGTAGAGGAGGTACGCGACCAGCGCGCCCGCGGTCAGCGTCCCGGCGCTCACCCGGTCCGCGCCGACGATCAGCACCAGCGCGGCGGCCACGGACGACAGCAGCTGCACGAACGGGAAGTAGACCGAGATCAGGAACTGGCCGCGGGTGCGGGCCTGCCGGTACGCGGCGCTGCGCTCGGTGAAGCGCGCGACGCCGCTGCCCTCGCGGCGGAACGCCTGCACGATGCGCAGCCCGGCGACGCTCTCCTGGAGGTCGCCGTTGACGACGCTGATCCGCTCGCGCGCCAGCTCGTACGCCTTGACGCTCTGCTTGCGGAAGAAGTACGTGCCGATGATCAGCGGCGGCAGCGTGGCGAAGACGACCAGGGCGAGCTGTACGTCGATGGCCAGCAGGGCGACCAGGATGCCGAAGAAGGTGAGGACGGAGACGACGGCGGTGACCAGGCCGGTCTGCAGGAAGGACGAGAGGGCGTCGACGTCCGTGGTCATCCGGGTCATGATCCGGCCGGTCAGCTCGCGCTCGTAGTAGTCCAGGCCGAGGCGCTGCAACTGGGCGAAGATCTTGACGCGGAGCGAGTACAGGACGCGTTCGCCGGTACGCCCCGTCATCCGGTTCGAGCCGATCTGGGCGGCCCACTGGGCGAGCACGACGAGCAGGGCGGCGGCGGACGCGGCCCACACGCCGTTGAGCGCGGCGCGCTGTACGCCGTCGTCGATGCCGTGCCGGATCAGTACGGGCAGCAGCAGCCCGGCGATCGCGTCCACGGCGACCAGCAGCAGGGCGATCAGCAGCGGGCGGCCGAAGCCGCGGAGCAGGCGGCGCAGGCCGTAGGAGCTCTCCGGCCGGGCTGCCTGTTCCTCGTCGATGTCGGGGGTGTCGGTGGCCGGGGGCAGCGCCGCGACCTTTTCGAGCAGTTCGGGGGTGGCGGGCATCCCGGCCAGCGCACCGGCCATGCCGCCGGGGCGGCCGGCGAGCGCGGCGGCGGAGGCACCGCCGCTGTCCCGCGGCTGCCCGCCGTCGGACTCCTCGCCCTTACGGACCCACAGCTCGGGCGTGACGCCGTCGATGACGCGGCGGGAACCGGTGGGCTGCGCGGCGGGCGCGGTCTCCGGCGCCGGGAGGCCGGTCGCGGTCTCCGGCTCCAGCAGCCCCGTGGCCGCCGCCTCGCCGGAGAAGGCCCCGGCCGTCGCGATCCGCCCCGCCGGGTCCCGCTCCACGCCGCCCAGCTCGTCCGGGTCGGTGAGCAGCCTGCGGTACAGCTCGCAGCGCTCCTCCAGCTCCTCCCGCGTACCGATGTCCAGCAGCCGGCCGCCGTCGAGGACGGCGACCCGGTCTGCCAGTGCCAGAGTGGAGGCGCGGTGCGCGATCAGCAGGGTCGTGCGGCCCGCCATCACGCCGCGCAGCGCTTCGTGGATCTCGTGCTCGACCCGTGCGTCGACCGCGGAGGTCGCGTCGTCCAGGACCAGTACGCGCGGGTCGGTGAGGATCGCGCGGGCCAGCGCCACGCGCTGCCGCTGGCCGCCGGACAGGCTCAGGCCCTGCTCGCCGACCTCGGTGTCGTACCCGTCGGGGAGCGCGGAGATGAAGCCGTCGGCCTGGGCGGCGCGGGCCGCGGCCCGGATCTGCTCGTCGGTGGCGTCCGGTGCGCCGTAGGCGATGTTGTCCCGGATCGAGTCGGAGAAGAGGAAGCTGGTCTCGGGGACCAGGCCGATGGCGCCGCGCAGCGAGTCGGCGGTCAGGTCGCGCACGTCCCGGCCGCCGACGAGCACCCGTCCGGCGCTCACGTCGTAGAAGCGCGGCAGCAGCAGCGAGACGGTGGACTTGCCGCTGCCGGAGGTGCCGACGACGGCGACGGTCTCGCCGGGCTCGATGCGCAGCGAGAAGTCGTCCAGGACCGGGTGCGCGTCCCCCTCGTCGCCGTATCCGAAGGTGACGTGCTCGAACTCGACCGTGGCGGGCGCGTCGGCGGGCAGCGGCACCGCGTCCGGGCGCTCCTCGATGACCGGCTCGGTGTCGATCAGCTCGAAGACCCGCTCCACGCCGGCGCGGGCCTGCTGGCCCACGGTCAGCATCATGGCGAGCATCCGGACCGGGCCGACGAGCTGCGCGAGGTAGGTGGAGAAGGCGACGAAGGTGCCCAGCGAGACCTGGCCGCGGGTGGCCATCCAGCCGCCGAGCGCGAGCATCGCGACCTGGCCGAGGGAGGGGACGGCCTGCAGGGCGGGGGTGTAGCGGGCGTTGAGGCGTACGGTGCGCAGCCGCCCGGCGAAGAGCCGCCGGCTGACCTCGCGGAGCTTGGACGTCTCCTGTTCCTCCTGGCCGAAGCCCTTCACGACGCGGACGCCGGAGACCGAGCCGTCCACGACGCCCGCCACGGCCGCCGCCTGGCCCTGTGCGTACCAGGTCGCGGGGAAGAGCCGGAGGCGGCTGCGCTTGGCGATCCACCACAGGGCGGGGGCGACGGCGAGCGCCACGACGGTGAGCAGCGGGGAGAGCACCAGCATGATCACCAGGGAGATGGCGAACAGCAGGACGTTGCCCAGCATCATCGGCACCATGAACAGCAGCGACTGCACGAGCTGGAGGTCGCTGGAGCCGCGCCCGACGACCTGCCCCGTACTGAGTTCGTCCTGCCGCCGGCCGTCCAGCCGGGTAATGGCCCGGTACATCCGGGTCCGCAGGTCGTGCTGGACGTCCAGGGCGAGCCTGCCGCCGTAGAAGCGGCGGATGTACGTCAGCACGTACACGGCGAGCGCGGCGACGATCAGCAGGGTGGCCCACGGCGCGAGGGAGCGCTCGTGCTTGACGATCACATCGTCGATGATCAGCTTCGGTACGAGCGGGACGAGCGCCATGACGGCCATCCCGGCGAGGGAGGAGCCGAGCGCGAGCAGTACATCCTGTTTGTACCGCCAGCAGGTGCGCGTCAGGCGCCGCGCCCAGCCCTCTTCCGCCGTATCCGTGTCCGCCCGTGCCACGCGACGCCTCCCGCCGGTCGACTTCTTACCGCAAGTCACCAACAGCGGCGGCCGGTGTTTTCATCCCACCGCAACAATTCCCGCGGCCCATGGACCGTCATCGACCGACATTGGCCTCAAAGGCGGACGGTCATGTCGTAGAGCCGGGTGATCTGCTGCGCCCGCTGGTTGTCGTCGCTCACCAAGAGCAGATGCAGCCGCCCGTGCGCGCGTCCCAGGACGGTCATGCCCTCGATGTTGTCCAGAAGGGGGTTGATCTGGGGCTGCCGGGCGGGCGCGCCGAGGGAGGGGCAGCGCGTGAGGTCGGCGAGCAGGGTTTTGCCGGCGGGGCGGGTGGCGCCGGTCAGCTTCTCGGTGTCCCGGGTGTCGTCCGCGCGGCGTGGGTCGGCGAGGTAGAGGCGAATGGTGTTGCCCTGGGGCTCGAATTTACGTTCGAGTACGAGCAGGCGACCGTCGTGGAGCGCGGTGATCTCGGGGATCGTCATGCCCTGCTCGGCCGGGTACGCGTACTGCCTGCCGAGGGCGTAGCCGCCGTGCGGCTGCCGCTGCCAGGTCTGGAAGCGGTGCAGCGGGCGGCCCTGCGCGTCGGTGCCGTCGCCGGCGAGCGGGCCCTCCATGGACGCGGTGAGCGTTCGGGCGCCGGGGCCCGCGGTCAGGCCCTCGAAGGTCTGGTTGGCGGTGGCCCGCCCGGCCGGGGCGACCCGCAGCCCGTCCGGTACGGGCAGCCGTCCGACCGGGTGCCCGGCCCGGTCGTAGCGACGGACGGACGGCTCCGCCTCGGAGGCGATCAGCCGGCCGCCGTCCTTCTCGACGACCAGGCCCTCGGAGTCGAGCGGCCTGCCGTCCTCGTCGGCGAGCGGGATGCCGCGCAGCGGCTCCCGCGTCCGGCCGTCGAGGGTGACCAGCGCGGACCGGTCGGAGAGCGCGAGCAGGTCGCCGTCGGTGTCGCGGGCGAGCGCGGAGAAATTCCCGACGTAGAGGCCGTCGACGGAGCGCTTGTCGAGGGCGTCGGAGTAGCGGTCGATGGAGACGCGCGGGGAGCAGGCGGGGCCGGTGGCGTGCGCGCCGGGCGGGGCCGCGGCCGCGGGGAGTGTTCCGGTGACGAGCAGCGTGGCGGCGAGGGCGGCGGGTACGGCGGCGGTGAGACGCACGGCGGGTCCTTCCTCTCGGCAAAGGGGCGGGGCGCCCGGGGGTTCCTTCCCCCGGGCGCCCCGCCCGCACCATGCGTACCGTCCGGCGGAACGGCGGCCGTCACTCCTTGGCGTCGGCCTTGCTGTCGGCCTTGCCGTTGGCCTTGACCTCGGCCACCCTCAGTTCCGCGATGCCCGGGTGCGTCTTGGCGTCCGCCTTGCCGCGCACGGTGACCCGGACGTACCGCGCCGGGGACTTCCCGTCGTAGCCGGTGCCGGTCCAGTGGCGCCCGTCGCGGGAGACCTGGATCCGGTACGACTCCGGCTTCGTGTCGGTCCAGCGCGGGGTGACCGCACCGATGCGGCGGACGCTGCCCAGGTCGGCGGTGAGCGTGCCGGTGGCGGCGTCGGGCACCCACGCGGTGGTGGTGTTGCCGTCCAGCGCGGCGCCCGCGTACATCCCGGGCTCCTCCGAGGTGGCCTCCGCCGTGCGGCAGCGGGCCACGTTGGCCGTCGGCTCCTGGTCGGGGCGGCGGGTCTTGAGCGTCAGCGGCGCGCCCTGGCCGACGATCCGCTCGCCCTCCGGCGTCGCGACCGTCATCGGCTCACCGCCGGTCAGCCGCACCTCTGTGTGGTGCGCGCCCAGCGCGACGTCGTACGTCCGGCCCTGCCAGCGCAGGCCGCGCAGGGTGACGCCGTCGGCGAGCTGCGGCGGCAGCGTCGGGTCCAGGGTGATCCGGTCCTCGCCCAGCCGCAGGCCGGTCAGGCCGTGGGTGAAGACCTGGAGGAAGCCGCCCTTGCCGGTCAGGAAGTCCTGCGTGGGCGAGCCGGCGAGCGGGTCATGGGCACCGGCCTTCTCGCCGCGCGCCTCGGAGAAGAGGTGGAACGGACCGCGCATGAACGGCCGCACCGACCGCTGGAGGTAGGTGTACGTCGCGCAGCCGGGCTCGCCGATCTCGGCGGCGTCGATGGCGTGCACCGAGTCGGTCATCGCCGGGCCGTCGGGGTCGGTGTGCGCGGCGTAGTAGTCCAGCGTCTTCTGCTGGGCCGCGTCGGACATCGGCCACTGCAGCGGGTACTGGAGCAGCACGGTGTCGGCCTGCTTGATGGTGGTGCCCTTGTAGCCGTCGTACTGCTGGAAGACCTGCTGCTTCTTGTCGTACGGGATGCGCAGCTTGTCCGCGACGGTGTTCCAGGAGGCGGGGGCCTGCTTGCCGAGGACGGCGGCGGCGCGGGTGGCGTGCCGGAGCGCGGTGGCGGCGCCCGCGTTGGTGAACACCGCGTCGTCAACGCCGTTGCTGTACTCGTCCGGGCCCGCGACGTTCTTGACGGAGTAGCTGCCGTCACCGTTCTTGGTGGCCCGGGAGGCCCAGAACTGCGCGATGCCCTGCATGAGGGGCCAGCCGCGCTCGCGCAGCCAGCCGGTGTCCTTGGTGGCGAGGTAGTACTGCCAGGCGGCCAGCGAGACATCGCCCATCAGATGGTTCTGGGTCTTGCAGTGCGGCGGGTCCCAGCTGTGGCACTCCTTCCACAGATCGCCCTTGCCGCCGCTGGTCCACGGGAAGAACAGGCCGTCGTAGCCCAGCTTCTCCGCGTTCGCGCGGGCACCGGCCCGGGTCTTGTAGCGGTACTCGACGATCGACCGGGCGAGCTCCGGATGGGCGGCCAGCAGGCCCGGGTACATCCAGGTCTCGGCGTCCCAGAAGATCTCGCCCGCGTAGTTGTCGCTGGTCAGACCGGCCGGGGCGATGCTGTCCGAGGAGCCCTCGCGGGAGTTGGCGAGCAGCCCGTACTGCGCCGAGCGCACCCACGCCTGGAGGTCGCGCTGCTCACGGCCGCGCACCTCGATGTCGGAGCGCCACAGCTGCTGCCAGGCGGTGGCGTGGGAGTGGTACAGGCGGTCCCAGCCCTGCGCCGCGGCCTGCTGAGAGGCGCGGGTGGCGGCGGCTCTGGGGTCGTCGGAGGTGAGCGCGGTGTCCACGCCGACGTACTTGGAGACCTCGTACGTACGGCCCTTCTGCACGGGGAAACTGATGCCCTGACGAGCCGTCAGCTTCTCGGGCGCCTTGGCCTTCTGTTCACTTTCCGAACGAATGCCCGGGCCTGTGCGGAGCGTGGAGGCCATCGCGCCGGCCGTCTTCGTGCCGTCGGTGCGGAAGGTGACGTCCTGCGTGCGGTCCCCGGAGCGGGCGCCGCCGCCGGTCTGCGCGATCCGGCGGGCACCCCGCCCGTCGAGGGTGTCGGTGACGGTCGCCGGGCCGCTCCAGTGCGGGGTCATCCGCAGCCGCACGGCACCGGTGTGCGCCTGCGTGCGGTCCGCGAGCACGTCGAAGACCAGGTCGGTGGCGCGGCCGTCGGCGGCGGTCCAGGTCAGCGACGTACGGACCAGGCCGCAGCGCATCAGGAGGGACTGCCGGTAGTGCGAGATGCGGCCGGGCTTCGTGGCCGAGCTGAACGTCTCGGCGTCGGAACCGCCGGTGGCCACGTCCAGCGTGGACCAGGTGGGCAGCGCGGCGATGGCCTGCCGCTTCTTCACCGACTTGGGCCCCTCGGCGTACAGGCCGGCGGCGAACGCGCCGTCGTAGCGCGGGGCGTAGAGGGGCCAACCGGTCTTCTCACCGGGTGCCGCGTATCCGGTGCCGTTGGGCGGCACGCGCTGCCCGAGGTAGCCGTTGCCGACGTACGGGTGGTGGCTGTCCTCGGGGTCGATGCGGGTGGCGGTGGACTTCCAGCCGGCGCCGTCGGTGGCGCACGAGCCGTCGGCGGCGGGGGTGGCGCCCGCCGCCGGGCCCGCGGCGCGGCGGCCGTCCGGCTCCGCGGCGGAGGACACAGGGGGTACGGCCGCGATGAGCGCGCCCGCGAGCAGGGGGACGAGCAGCCGCCGGCCGGCACGCGGCAGCGGACGTGGGGAGTACGTCATTGTTCTCCGTCGACGGGTCGTCGGGCACGGGAGGCAGATCTGTCGCTGCCCGCAGCGAACCTAAAGTTATGAACAGATCACGTCAACGGTCCACGCGCTTTGTTAACTTTCCGAAGCCGGAGAAGCGGCGGTATCACCCAGGTGCGTCGGCGCGAACATGCGCAGCCGCGCCGGGAGGACGACCACGGAGGGGCCGGGCGCGGCCAGCGCGGCCGCCAGATCCGCCCGGAGCCGGTCGGGGGCGCTCGTCACCGCCGGGACGCCGAAGGACTCGGCGAGCGCGGCGAAGTCGGGCCGCGCCAGCTCGGTGCCGGTCGCCTGCCCGAACGCGTCCTCCATGTACGCGCGCAGGATGCCGTAGCCCCCGTCGTCCACGATCAGCCAGGTCACCGGCGCGTCGTACTGGCGGGCCGTGGCCAGCTCGGCGAGCGAGTACATGGCGCCGCCGTCGCCGGAGACCGCGAGGACCGGCCGCGTCGGGTCGGCCGCCGCCGCGCCCAGCGCCGCCGGGAAGGCGTAGCCGAGGCCGCCCGCGCCCTGCGCCGAGTGCATGGTGTTCGGGTGCCGGGCGTCAAAGGCCGACCAGGCCCAGTACGCCAGGATCGTCATGTCCCAGAAGGAGGGCGACCGGGGCGGCAGCGCCTCGCGGACGGCGGCCAGCACGTCCTGTTCCAGGGTGAGTTCCTGGGACGCGATCCGCTCCCCCACCCGGTCCAGCAGCGCCCGTACGCGCGCGGGCGCCGTGTCGTCCTCGCGCGCGCCGGCCGTCTCCAGCAGCGCCCGGAGCGCGAGGCGCGCGTCCGCGTGGATGCCGAGCGCGGGGTGGTTGGACTCCAGCTTGCCCGCGTCGGCCTCGATCTGGATCACCCGGCCGCGGGGCCTGAACGTGTGGTAGTTCGAGGAGAGTTCGCCCAGGCCCGAGCCGACGACCAGCAGGACGTCCGCGTCCTCCAGGAAATCCGTGCTGTGACGGTCCTCCAGCCAGGACTGGAGGGAGAGGGGGTGGGTCCAGGGGAAGGCGCCCTTGCCGCCGAACGTCGTGGCGACCGGCGCCCGGAGCCGCTCGGCCAGCGCCCGCAGCTCGGGCTCGGCCCCGGCCCGTACGATGCCGCCGCCCGCGAGGATCACCGGGCGCTCCGCCTTCGTCAGCACGTCGGCGGCCACGGCGGTCAGCTCGGGGCGTGGGGGCAGCTCCTCCGGGTCCGCGGCCAGGCTCGTGACCACGGGGATCTCCGTCGGCGCGAGCAGCACGTCCTGCGGGATCTCCACCCAGACCGGGCCGTGCGGGGCCGTCAGGGCCGACTTCCAGGCCGCGGCGATCGCTGACGGGATCTGCGACTGCGTGCGGGCGGTGTGCACGGACTTCACCACGCCGCGGAAGGCTGCGCTCTGGTCGGGGAGTTCGTGCAGATAGCCGTGGCGGCCGCCGCCGAGCCCGGCGACCGGCACCTGGCTGCCGATCGCGAGGACGGCGGCCGAGGCGGCGGCGGACTCCTGCAGCGCGGCGAGCGTCATGAGGGCGCCGGGGCCGGTGGAGACCATGAGCGGCGCGATGCCGCCGGTGCGGCGGGCGTAGGCGTCAGCGGCGAACCCCGCGTTGTTCTCCACGCGCAGGCCGACGTAGCGCAGGGGGCTGCGGCTGAGGGCGTCGAAGAGGCCGAGGGCGTGCTGGCCTGGGAGGCCGAAGACGGTCTGCGCGCCGAGTGCTTGCAGCGATTCGACGACCAGGTCGCCGCCGGTTCGCTGCGCGGCGGGGGCGGTCGCCGAGGGGTCGGTGGGGCTCACGTCGTGCCTCTCTGCGGGTGCGTGGGGGTGCGGGTGATCACGGCCTTCGGCCGCTCGTCCTCAAACGCCGGACGGGCTGGATGTGGCCGCATCTGCCTCAAGTGGCGGGGCTTTTTGTGGCGAGGCGGGCGCGCCACTCGGCCAGTACCGCCGGGTCCGTCGGCTTGCTGAGGAGGCTCGCCGTCACGTATGCCGCCAGCGACACCAGCAGCCCGTAGTAGATGGGCTCGTTCGCGAGGACGCCGCGCCAGGCCATCAGGGCGATGACCGTCGCGCCGCCCGCCGCGACGGCGGCCAGCGCGCCCGTGCCCGTGCCGCGCTTCCAGAGGAGGCCGCCGAGGATCGGTACCAGCAAACCGCCGACGAGGAGGTTGTAGGCGACCGTCAGGGCCTGGACGACGTCGTTCAGGGCGATGGCGATGCAGATGACGGCGACGCCCATGACGAGGATGAAGACGCGGTTGCCGCGTACCTCGTCGTGGCTCTCGGCGCGGTCCCGGCCGCCGACGACCCCGCGGAGCCGGGACCAGATGTCGTTGTTGGCCACCGTCGCGCAGGCGATCAGCGCGCCCGAGGACGTGGACATCACCGCGGAGAGCGCCGCCGCCAGCACCAGGCCGCGTACGCCCATCGGCAGGGCGTCCTTGACGATCGTGGCGAACGCGTCGTCGGGGCTGCCGAGATGGGGATAGAGCACCTTGGCCGCCGTACCGATCACGGCTCCGGCCAGCGCGTACACCAGACAGTACGTACCCGCCGCGGTGCCGCCCAGCCGCGCGACGCGGTCGCTGCGGGCCGTGAACACCCGCTGCCAGATGTCCTGGCCGATCAGCATGCCGAAGGAGTAGATGAGGACGTAGGTGAAGACGGTCTGGGCGCCGATGCCGAGCGGTGCGAAGTAGTCGTCGGGGAGTTCGGCCCGCAGCGCGCCGAAGCCGCCCGCCTTGACCACGGCGATGGGCAGCAGGAGGAGCAGTACGCCGATCGTCTTGACCACGAACTGCACCATGTCGGTCAGCGTGATCGACCACATGCCGCCGAGCGTGGAGTACGCGACGACGATCGCCCCGCCGAGGATGATCGACACCGTGCGGTCCAGGCCGAAGAGGACGTCGAAGATGGTGGCGTACGCAATCGTGGACGTGACCGCGAGCATCAGGGTGTACGCCCACATCACGACGCCGGAGATGACGCCGGCCGAGCCGCCGTAGCGCAGGTCGAGCATCTCGGAGACGGTGTAGACCTTCAGCCGGGCGATCCGGGCGGAGAAGAAGAGGCTCAGCGCGAGCAGCCCGAGGCCGATGGTGAAGACCATCCAGGCGCCGGAGAGGCCGTACTGGTAGCCGAGGCCGACGCCGCCGATCGTGGAGGCGCCGCCGAGGACGATCGCGGCCATGGTCCCGGAGTACATGAACGGGCCCAGGCGCCGCCCGGCGACCAGGAATTCGCTCTTGGAGCGGGCGCGGCGCATACCCCACCAGCCCATGGCGAGCATGCCGGCCAGATAGAGGACGATCACCGCGTAGTCGACAGCCATGGGCCATCCCTTCGGCAGGGCGGGAGGGGG
>NZ_NHSG01000280.1:0-25900 GCF_020024005.1 Streptomyces purpurogeneiscleroticus | reverse complement strand
CCCGCTTCCACCCCCTTAGGGCTGGACGTCGCGGCTGCGGTGGAGGAGGTCAAGCGGTTGCTGGACCATGGGCGGATCACGCAGGCCGTCGACATCCTGGGCGGCATCCTGCCGGCCGCCGCCGCGCGGCACGGCGAGCACTCGCCGGTCGTGCGTACGCTGCGCAAGCAGTACGCGGCGACGCTCATGGACGACGGGCAGTACCGGCGTGCGCTGCCCGAACTGCGGCTGCTGGCCGAGGAGTTCGCGCGTGGGTCGGGTCCGCGGGAGGCCCGCCAGGCGCTGCAGTTCCGTTTCGAGGCGGCGCAGTGCCTGGAGCAGCTGGGCGAGGCCGCGGCGGCGCTGGAGGAGTACCGCACGCTGCTGCCGCACTTCGAGGCGGCGTCCGACGACCCGGTACGGCCGCTGGAGATACGGCGTTCCATCGGCCACTTGCTGCTTGCGCTCGGCGAGCGCGGTGCGGCGCAGGAGACGCTGGCCAGGCTGCTGTACGACGCGGAGCGGGTGCACGGCGCGCATCACGCCTTCCCCGCGGAGGTGCGCCGGACGCTGGAGTGGCTGGCGCGCGTCCGCTGAACGGCTCACGTCCGCTGAGCGGCCGCAAGGCCGCCGCCTGCCGCTCCGGAGCCGCCGCCCCCGACGCCACCCGGGTACGAAACACAAAAGTGCCGCAATCGTTGGTCGAATTGCTGGTCCGCGCCGCGCGGACTCCATACCATCGATCAACGCCAGGACTGATACGCCCGCGAGGTGCTGTGGAAGGCCCCCGCTGTCGTTCATGATCTTCGCCGGGAGGCCGAATGCTCCGCCGTAGGACTGCGCTCTCCGTTTCCGCCGCCGCGATCGTGGCGGCCCCGCTCCTGTCCGCCTGCGGCAGTGACGCGCACCCAGGTGCCGCGGCCGTCGTGGGAGGCGAGCGGATCACCGTGGCGCAGCTCCAGGCGCGGGTGAAGAACGTCCGTACCGCCCAGGAAGGCGCCCCGCAGGGCGCGCAGCTCATCGAGAACACCGGCCGGCTCAGCCTGGCCACGCTCAACAGCATGATCTTCGACCGGGTACTGGCGCGCAGCGCGAAGGACGCCGGCGTCGAGGCCAGCCGTTCCGAGGTGCAGAAGTGGCGGTCCACCGCCGAGCGGCGGGCCGGTGGCGCCGACCGGCTGAAGGCGATGTGGCTGCAGCAGGCCATCGCGCCGAGCGAGATCGACGGCGTGGTGCGCAACCAGATCCTGATGGACGGGATCGCGAAGAAGCTGGGCGTGAACCGCCAGTCGCCGCAGGGGCAGCAGAAGCTGGCCCAGGCGCTGGCGAAGACCTCGCGCGATCTCGGTATCGATGTGAACCCGCGCTTCGGCAAGTGGGACGACCGCCAGGTCATGCTCGGCGAGGCGAAGACCCCGTGGGTGCGGACGGAGCAGAAGCAGCAGGTGTGACGCAGGGGCGGCAGGCAGAGCACGCGCCCGACAGGGCACGCGCCCGGCCTGCCGCCCGTCTCACGCGGTGGCCCCGCCGCCCGTCACCCGAAGTGGCCCGCCGCCCGTCACCCGGAGTGGCCTGCCGCCCGGTCGTCCGTCCCCGTGCGTTACGTTCGACGGGTGAACGCTTCCGACACCGGCCGCCTGGTCCTGCTCACCACCAGCCACCGGGTCGCGCCCGGCCTGCTGTCCTGGCCCGCATGGCAGACGCTGCGCGGCGCCGACCGTGTGCTGTGCACCGACCCGGACCACCCGCAGCTGCCGTACCTCGCCGAGGCGGGCATCGCGGTCGAGATCGCGGAGCCCACCGCCCGCGAACTGGTCGACCACTGCGTGACCGGCGGCCGTACCGCGGTCGTACTGACCTCCGCCGACGGCGAGAGCGCGCTGACCGACGGGCTGGCCCGGCTCGCCGGGTCGGGCCGCGAGGCGATGCCCGACCTGGAGCTGCTGCCCGGTTCGTACGATCTGCCGGGCGCCCGGCTGCTGGACCTCGTACAGGTCATGGACCAGATCCGCGTCGCCTGCCCGTGGAGCGGCATCCGCACCCACGAGGACCTGGCGAAGTACGGCCTGGAGGAGGCGTACGAGCTGGTCGAGGCGATCGAGGAGGGGGACCGGGAGGCGCTCGCCGAGGAGCTGGGCGATGTGCTCCTTCAGGTGGTCTTCCACTCCCGGATCGCGCAGGACGACCCGGACGAGCCGTTCTCCATCGATGATGTCGCGGGCATCATCGTCGACAAGCTGATCCACCGGCACCCGCACGTCTTCGGTGACGAGGAGGCCGCGACCCCGGAGGACGTCAGGGCGCACTGGCTGCGGACCAAGGCCGTGGAGAAGCAGCGCGAGTCCGTGACGGAGGGTGTACCGCTGGGGCAGCCGGCCCTGGCGCTGGCCGCGAAGCTGGCCTCCCGGGCCCGTACGGCCGGCCTCGACGTGCCGGTCGCGGGCGAGGGCATCGGGTACGAGCTGCTGGCGCTGGCCGTACGGGCCCAGGCGGAGGGCACCGACCCGGAGACGGCGTTGCGGGCCGCGGCGCGTACGTACCGGGACGCGATCGTGGCGGCGGAGCGGGCGGTCTAGGCGGAGCGCGGAGCGGGCGGTCCAGGCGGAGCGCGGGGCCGTCGCCCGACCGGCTACGGTCGGAACGTGCACGAGCAGACCCCCACCGCCCCCGTTCCCGCCTGCCCCGAACTCTTCACCTGGGAGTTCGCCGCGGACCCGTATCCCGCGTACGCCTGGCTGCGGGAGCACGAACCGGTGCGGCGTACGGAGCTGCCCAGCGGGGTCGAGGCGTGGCTGGTCACCCGGTACGCGGACGCGCGCGAGGCGCTGGCCGACCACCGGCTCTCCAAGAATCCGCAGCACCACAGCGAGGCCGCGCACGGCAAGGGCAAGGTCGGCATCCCCGGCGAACGCAGCGCCAACCTGATGACGCACCTGCTCAACATCGACCCGCCGGACCACACCCGGCTGCGCCGCCTCGTCTCCAAGGCGTTCACGCCGCGTACGGTGGCGCGCTTCGCGCCGCGCGTACAGGAGCTGACCGACCAGCTGATCGACGGCTTCGCCGAGCGCGGCGAGGCCGACCTCATCCACGAGTTCGCCTTCCCGCTCCCCATCTACGCGATCTGCGACCTGCTGGGCGTGCCCCGCGAGGACCAGGACGACTTCCGGGACTGGGCCGGGATGATGATCCGGCACGGGGGAGGACCGCGCGGCGGGGTCGCCCGGTCCGTGAAGAAGATGCGCGCCTATCTGGCCGATCTGATCCACCGCAAGCGCGAGTCGCTGGCGGCGGACGAGACCGAGGACGAGGATCTGATCTCGGCCCTTATCCGGGCCTCTGACCACGGCGAGCACCTCACCGAGAACGAGGCCGCGGCGATGGCCTTCATCCTCTTGTTCGCAGGGTTCGAAACCACCGTAAATCTCATCGGTAATGGCACCTATGCGCTGCTGCGCAACCCGGAGCAGCGGGCGCGGCTGCAGGCCGCGCTGGCCGCGGGCGACGAGGAGCTGCTCGCGACCGGCATCGAGGAACTGCTGCGCTACGACGGGCCGGTGGAGCTGGCGACCTGGCGGTTCGCGACGCAGGAGCTGACGATCGGCGGGCAGCGGATCGCCGCGGGCGACCCGGTACTGGTGGTACTGGCGGCCGCCGACCGGGACCCGGAGCGGTTCGACGGGCCGGACACCCTGGACCTCGGGCGCCGCGACAACCAGCACCTCGGGTACGGGCACGGCATCCACTACTGCCTGGGCGCACCGCTCGCCCGCCTCGAAGGCCGTACGGCGCTGGCGACCCTGCTGACCCGGCTGCCCGACCTCCGGCTCGCCGCCGACCCCGATGACCTGCGGTGGCGCGGCGGCCTCATCATGCGCGGGCTGCGGGCGCTGCCGGTGGGATTCACGCCGGAGAGCGCGCGGGAGACGCCGTCCGGAGCGCCGGACACCGTGGTGCCCGGCGCGCCAAAAGGCGCATAGCGGAATGTCTCGGGCAGCGCGCGCGCCGGTCCCCGACGGCCCGTCAGAAAGGGCATTCGCGTACGTACCGGAATGAGCCAAGGATGCCGCGGCCGAGCAGAACTGACCCGGCGTCAGCAGCGTGATCTTCGCGTGATCTCCGCTACACCGGGTTGAGACCGGAGCGGGCCCCCGCTACCTTGCCTGCGACAACTCAAGCCGCCGCTCGAAAGGTACTCGCATGCGCTCCGGCAACGGTAGACACCGCCGACCCCGTCAGGCCCCCGCCCTTCTGGTGGCGGCCTCCGTCACGGGTGCCGGGCTGGCCCTGCCGCTGCTGACCGCGGGCGGCGCCCAGGCCGCCGACACCGCCACCTGGGACCGTGTCGCGCTGTGCGAGAGCGGCGGCATCTGGAGCGCCAACTCCGGCAACGGCTTCTACGGCGGGCTGCAGCTGACCCTGGAGATGTGGAAGGACTACGGCGGCGAGTCCTACGCCGAGCGCCCCGACCTGGCCAGCCGCTCCCAGCAGATCGCGGTCGCCGAGTCGATCCTGAACGACCGCGGCCCGGACGCCTGGCCGAGCTGCTCGGTGAACGCCGGCCTCGACCTGGACGGGCTGATACCCGACGTGGACCCGGGCAGCACGCAGACGCCCGCACCGGAGCCCACCCAGCCGTCCGACGGCGCGACGGACGGCGAGACGGGCGGCATCCTGGACGGGGTCACCGACGAGCCGTCGGCCACGCCGTCCGGCGACGCCGACTCCGGTGAGGCGCAGCCCTCCGAAGGCGCCACGGAAGGCGCCACGGAAGACCCTGCCGAAAGTCCCTCCGGAGACTCTGCCGAAAGTCCCTCCGGAGACTCTTCCGAGCAGCCCACCGCCGATCCCTCGGACTCCCCGACGGAGCCCTCGGGTTCCGCGCAGCCCTCCGAGGGCGCCACCGAGTCGCCCGCGCCGTCCGACGGCGGCACCTCCGCGCCCGGTACCGGCCGGCACCGTGGCGGTGCCGACGACGGCAAGGGCGACGGCAAGGACGGGCGCCCCGAGGGGCGGCACGCCTCGCGCGGCGGTGACGCTCACCGCGGTACCGGGGAGGGCGACGGCGTGTACACGGTGCGGCCGGGCGACAACCTCTCCGCGATCGCGGCGGAGTACGGGCTCGCCGAGGGGTGGACCGGCCTGTACGACGCCAACGAGGGTGTCATCGGAGCTGATCCGGACCTTATTAAGCCTGGTCAGCGACTCGACCTCGGGCAGTGACCGAGGGCCGCACGCCCTAAGTGCGCGATGGTTGCCCCCATTTGGGGAAAGTGAGACATGGGTCTCGTCCCGAGGTGTTCCGCCCGGCCTGTCCGTTCTTTTCCATACCGTGTTCGACCTGCGTAAACGGGTGCCGGTGGTGATCGAAAACCGCAAACTGTCCTACGAAAAGGTGGTTTGAACCGCCGAGGGGTGTGTGTTTACGTTCTTCACCGCTCGCACCAAGCGAGCCCGCCGATCATTCGCCGAATCCTGCCGGTGATCGGTCGGACAACCGTCGCGCAAGCGCCGTAGGCAGGAGCGGGGGACCCAAGGTAAGTGCCGTACCGCCGCGGAAACGCAGCGGCCGGCTTGGGGTGAAGCCGGGTGTGCGGACAGCGCATCCGGCCGGGCCACTCACAGCCCGAACCCGACAGCTCACCTCGCAGGCGTCGGTGAGGAAGAACAACATGCTCAAGGGCAAGCACCGCCGCCCCTCGAAGGCCGTCCGCGTCGTCACGCTCGCCGGTGTCGCCGGCGCCGCCGTGGCCGTCCCGCTGATGACCGCCGGTTCCGCCAACGCCGCCTCGGTCGCCACCTGGGACAAGGTCGCCCAGTGCGAGTCCGGCGGCAACTGGTCGATCAACACCGGTAACGGCTACTACGGTGGCCTGCAGTTCTCGAACTCCTCCTGGGCCGCCGCGGGCGGTACCAAGTACGCGCCGCGTGCCGACCTGGCCACCAAGGACCAGCAGATCGCCACCGCCGAGAAGCTGCTCGCCATGCAGGGCCCGGGTGCCTGGGGCTGCGCCGGTGCCGGCGGCCTGACCGCCGGTGGCCCGTCCGCGCAGGTGAACACCGGTGGCTCCGGCCAGGCCCAGCAGCAGGCCCCGAAGCAGCAGGCCCCGAAGCAGCAGGCCGCGCCGCAGCAGCAGGCCGCGAAGCCGCAGCCCGTGCAGCCCCAGGCCGACCCGAAGCCGGTGACCGGCCACGGCAACTACACCGTGAAGTCCGGCGACACCCTCGGCAAGATCGCCAAGGCGCACGGCAAGAACTGGAAGACGGTCTACGAGGCCAACAAGTCGACGGTCGGCGGCAACCCCGACCTGATCTTCCCGGGCCAGAAGCTCAGCGTCTGAGTGACCCGCAGGTCGGCGTGAGAGCCGCCCCGTGAGACTGCCCCGCCAGGCGCGAACCCCCGAGCGCGCCAGGCGGGGCTTTCCCGTTCCCGGATGGCCACCCCAGTAGCCATCCGGGCACCCCTCCGCTCAGATGCGTACGGACCGATTCGTCCCGTACGTCCGCTGCAAAACCTGGACGTTACCTCCCGTATTGCGGGCCTTTGGGTCCTTTTTCGTCTCACAGACGGGGCTAGGGGGAGGCGGAGGGTCCCCGGGCCGTTAGGCTCGTGCTGCAGAACTCCAGATGACACCCATGAAGGAGACAACGTGCCGTCGATCGACGTCGTCGTAGCTCGCGAGATCCTCGACTCGCGAGGCAACCCCACGGTCGAGGTCGAGGTCGGCCTCGACGACGGCAGCACCGGCCGCGCGGCCGTGCCGTCGGGCGCCTCCACCGGCGCCTTCGAGGCCATCGAGCTGCGTGACGGCGACCCGAACCGTTACCTCGGCAAGGGCGTCGAGAAGGCCGTGCTGGCCGTCATCGAGCAGATCGGCCCCGAGCTGGTCGGCTACGACGCCACCGAGCAGCGCCTCATCGACCAGGCGATGTTCGACCTGGACGCCACCGACAACAAGGGCTCCCTGGGCGCCAACGCGATCCTGGGCGTCTCCCTGGCCGTCGCGCACGCCGCGTCCGAGGCCAGCGACCTGCCGCTGTTCCGCTACCTCGGTGGCCCGAACGCGCACGTCCTGCCCGTGCCGATGATGAACATCCTGAACGGCGGCTCGCACGCCGACTCCAACGTGGACATCCAGGAGTTCATGATCGCCCCGATCGGCGCGGAGTCCTTCTCCGAGGCGCTGCGCTGGGGCGCCGAGGTCTACCACACCCTCAAGAAGGTCCTGAAGAGCAAGGGCCTGGCCACCGGCCTGGGCGACGAGGGCGGCTTCGCCCCGAACCTCGGCTCGAACCGTGAGGCCCTCGACCTCATCCTCGAAGCCATCAAGGAAGCCGGTTACGCCCCCGGCCAGGACATCGCGCTCGCGCTGGACGTCGCCGCCTCCGAGTTCTACAAGGACGGCAAGTACCAGTTCGAGGGCAAGGAGCGCTCGGCCGCCGAGATGACCGAGTACTACGAGGAGCTCGTCGCCTCGTACCCGCTCGTCTCCATCGAGGACCCGCTCTTCGAGGACGACTGGGCCGGCTGGAACGTCATCACCGAGAAGCTCGGCAGCAAGGTGCAGCTCGTGGGCGACGACCTGTTCGTCACCAATCCCGAGCGCCTGGCCCGCGGCATCGAGGAGAACTCCGCCAACGCCCTCCTGGTCAAGGTCAACCAGATCGGTTCGCTGACCGAGACCCTGGACGCCGTCGAGCTGGCCCAGCGCAACGGCTTCAAGTGCATGATGTCGCACCGCTCGGGCGAGACCGAGGACGTCACCATCGCCGACCTGGCCGTCGCCACCAACTGCGGCCAGATCAAGACCGGCGCCCCGGCCCGCTCCGAGCGCGTCGCCAAGTACAACCAGCTGCTGCGCATCGAGGAGATCCTCGACGACGCGGCGGTGTACGCGGGCCGCTCGGCGTTCCCGCGTTTCAAGGGCTGAGTTCCGGCCTACGGGGGCTGATGGTCCCCACCTCCGTACGTCCCCGGCAGCGGTCCCGTACCGTTGCCGGGGACGTACGTACGCCGTCGCGTACAGAGCACCCCAGGGGAGGCCACCGTGTTCCGCCGCAGCCGGCTCACAGGGCGCGCCGCGCTGCTCGTGCTCGTGCTGTGCTCGCTGGTCGTGGCCCTCGCGTATCCGATAAGGGCGTACGTCTCCCAGCGCTCGGACATCGCCGAGCAGCGCCGGGAGGCCGAGACGGCCCGGGAGGCGGTGCAGCGGCTGCGCCAGGAGAAGGCGCGCTGGCAGGACCCCGCCTACGTACGCCAGCAGGCCCGCCGCCATCTGCACTACGTGATGCCGGGCGAGACCGGCTACACCGTCGTGGACGGCACGGGCGCGAGCCGGCCGCGGGCCGGCCGGACTGCCGTGCAGCGCCCCTGGTACGAAGCCATCTGGTCCGGCCTGGACTCCGCCGACGCGCGCCACAGGGCCGCCGGGGGATGATGGGGCGGCCGACCGTTCAACCCTGACGACAAGAGAAGCCTGCATGGACACGCCGCCTCCCCAGACCGAGCCCACCGAGCCCACCGACGCGGACGTCGCGGCGTTCCGGGAGCAGCTGGGCCGCCCGCCGCGCGGTCTGCGCGCCATCGCGCACCGCTGCCCCTGTGGCAACCCCGACGTGGTCGAGACGGCCCCGCGCCTGGAGGACGGCACGCCCTTCCCCACGCTGTACTACCTCACGTGCCCGCGCGCGGCCTCCGCGATCGGCACGCTGGAGGCGAACGGCGTGATGAAGGAGATGACCGACCGGCTGGCCACCGATCCCGAGCTGGCCGCCGCCTACCGCGCGGCGCACGAGGACTACATCCGCCGCCGGGACGCCATCGAGGTGCTGCAGGGCTTCCCGAGTGCCGGCGGGATGCCGGACCGGGTGAAGTGCCTGCACGTGCTCGTCGGCCACTCGCTGGCGGCCGGTCCCGGCGTCAATCCGCTGGGCGACGAGGCGATCGCGATGCTGCCGGAGTGGTGGAAGAAGGGGCCGTGCGTGAGCCCGTGCGGCGCCGGTGAGGACGAGGGGGACGCCCAGTGACACGGGTCGCGGCCATCGACTGCGGTACGAACTCCATCCGCCTGCTCGTGGCGGACGCCGACCCGGAGACGGGCGAGCTGAAGGACCTGGACCGCCGGATGAAGATCGTCCGGCTCGGCCAGGGCGTGGACCGTACCGGTCGGCTGGCGCCGGAGGCGCTGGAGCGGACCTTCGCGGCCTGCCGCGAGTACGCCACGGTGATCGAGGAGCTGGGCGCCGAGAAGCTGCGCTTCGTGGCGACCTCGGCCTCGCGCGACGCGGAGAACCGCGACGACTTCGTGCGCGGCGTGGTGGACATCCTGGGCGTCGAGCCCGAGGTGATCACCGGTGACCAGGAGGCGGAGTTCTCCTTCACCGGGGCGACGAAGGAGCTGACCGGGCGCGACGACCTCGAGAAGCCGTACCTCGTTGTCGACATCGGCGGCGGGTCGACGGAGTTCGTGCTCGGCGCGGAGTCCGTGCGGGCCGCCCGCTCCGTCGACGTCGGCTGTGTGCGGATGACCGAGCGGCACCTCGTCCACGACGGTGAGGTCACCGACCCGCCGACGGCCGAGCAGATCGCCGCCATAAAGGCGGACGTCGCGGCCGCGCTGGACGAGGCCGCGGAGACCGTGCCGCTGGGCGAGGCGCACACGCTGGTCGGCCTCGCGGGGTCGGTGACGACGCTCGCCGGGATCGCGCTGCGCCTGGAGGAGTACGACTCGGCCGCGATCCACCACGCGCGGATTCCGCTGGCCAAGGTCCGCGAGATCACCGACCGGCTGCTCACCTCCACGCACGCCGAGCGCGCGGCGATCCCGGTGATGCATCCGGGCCGGGTGGACGTGATCGCCGCGGGCGCCCTCGTACTGCTTTCGATCATGGAGCGTACGGGCGCTCAGGAGGTCGTCGTCTCGGAGCACGACATCTTGGACGGGATCGCCTGGAAAGTGGCAGACGAGCTCGATTAGAGCTTCGTAGGCACTGCCCGACGGGATCGGCTGGAGCCTTGCCTGAGAGGGCCGCTGACGGCCTTTGAGAGGTGCCCGGAAGGGGCCTCGGAGCGTGCGAATGACGCGTTCCGGGGCCCCTTCGCAACGTGTCGCCGAAAAAGTTCGTGAAACTCTTCACATGAAAAAAGGGCCCCTTGGGCGAACAAACTCTCCGCCGGGGCGCCGTTCGGGGCTCACCTGGGCGGCCCGCCCCGGGAATGTGCGCTTTCGACGCTGTTAAAGAAGCGCTTATGCGGCCAGTGGTCCAGCCTCACAGAGGCGAGCAACCGCTGATGAGAAGGGGTGCGCAACGCTCGGCCGTAGATTGTGGTTCCCCAGTGGCACTATGGCGTCGATCACGAAGGCGCGGAGTGTAGCAGACCCCTCTTCCGTGCTTGTGAAGGCCCTCACGAGCGACCCCCCAAGTGGGGGTGGATACTCGATGACATGAGCACCACGGAGCGTCCCAGGATCCTCGTTGTAGGCGGTGGGTACGTAGGCCTGTACGCGGCACGCCGCATCCTCAAGAAGATGCGGTACGGCGAGGCGACCGTCACGGTCGTCGACCCGCGCTCGTACATGACGTACCAGCCCTTCCTCCCCGAAGCTGCGGCCGGCAGCATTTCTCCGCGCCACGTCGTGGTTCCGCTGCGACGTGTGCTTCCCAAGGCGGAGGTCCTCACCGGCCGCGTCACGACCATCGACCAGGACCGCAAGGTCGCCACCGTCGCGCCGCTCGTCGGCGAGGCGTACGAGCTGCCCTTCGACTACCTGGTCATCGCCATGGGCGCGGTCTCGCGCACCTTCCCGATCCCCGGCCTGGCCGAGAACGGCATCGGCATGAAGGGCGTCGAGGAGGCCATCGGCCTGCGCAACCACGTCCTCGAGCAGCTCGACAAGGCCGACTCCACGACGGACGAGGAGGTCCGCCGCAAGGCGCTGACCTTCGTCTTCGTCGGTGGCGGCTTCGCCGGCGCGGAGACCGTCGGCGAGGTCGAGGACATGGCCCGCGACGCCGCGAAGTACTACACGAACGTGAAGCGCGAGGACATGCGCTTCCTCCTGGTCGACGTCGCCGACAAGATCCTTCCCGAGGTCGGCCCGAAGCTCGGCGCCTACGGCAAGGAGCACCTCGAGGGCCGCGGCGTCGAGGTCTACCTCAAGACCGGCATGGACTCCTGCGTCGACGGCCACGTGGTCCTGAACAACGGCCTCGAGGTCGACGCCAGCACCATCGTGTGGACCGCGGGCGTCAAGCCGAACCCGGCGCTGTCCCGCTTCGGTCTGCCGCTGGGCCCGCGCGGCCACGTCGACACCGCCGCCACCCTCCAGGTGCAGGGCACCGACTACATCTGGGCCGCGGGCGACAACGCCCAGGTTCCGGACCTCGTCGGCCGCAAGGCCGGTAACGAGAACGCCTGGTGCCCGCCGAACGCTCAGCACGCGCTGCGCCAGGCGAAGATCCTCGGCGACAACGTGGTCTCCGGCATGCGGGGCTTCCCGCAGAAGGAGTACAGCCACGCCAACAAGGGCGCGGTCGCGGGCCTCGGTCTGCACAAGGGCGTCGCGATGATCGTCCTGGGCAAGACCAAGATCAAGCTGAAGGGCCGGCTGGCCTGGTACATGCACCGCGCGTACCACGGCATGGCGATGCCGACCTTCAACCGCAAGATCCGGGTCTTCGCCGACTGGACGCTCGGCATGTTCCTCAAGCGCGAGGTCGTCTCGCTCGGCGCGATGGAGAACCCCCGCGAGGAGTTCTACGAGGCCGCCAAGCCCGCGCCGAAGCCGGCCGCCGCCGAGGACAAGACGGCAGCCAAGGCTTCCTGAACACCGGCTTCCTGGCCACGCGTCGGAAGCCACGCAGTACACACGCCGAAGGGCGCCTGCCATCCGTGGGGCAGGCGCCCTTCGGCGTGTCCGTATACGGGTCACCGGAGGCTTCCGAGAGCCGCTCCTTCGGCGTATTCACAAGGACGCCGGTAACGGGCTTTGCTGTTCCCTTACGAACGAACGGGACTACCCGGGCCCCGCCAGGCGTTTTACGTGGTGGGTGAAACTATCTCGCCCCGACTCGTCGATAACGGAGGTGTGCGACATGGCCGACGCCGCTGGACGGCTCACCAAGCTCGCGGAGGAGGTACTGGGTGCCCCGCTCCCGGTGCGCATCCGGGCCTGGGACCACAGCGAGTCCGGTCCCCCAGGAGCCCCGGCCCTCGTCTTCCGCAGCCGTCGCGCGCTGCGCCACCTGCTCTTCAAGCCCGGCGAACTGGGCCTGGCACGCGCCTGGGTGGCCGGCGACCTCGATGTCGACGGAGACCTCTACGCCGCCCTGGACGGTCTCGCCGAAATGATCTGGGAGCGCGGCCCGGAGGACGAGGGCAAGCCGCAGCGCGCCGCCGTGCTGCGCGCCCTGGCCCGCCCCGAGATCCGCAGCGCTGCCCGCGAACTCGTCTCGCTCGCCGGCGTGCCCCTGCCGCCCCGCCCGCCCGCCGAAGAGGCCCCGAAGTCCCACGGCCCGCTGCACACCCTGCGCCGCGACAAGCAGGCCATCAGCCACCACTACGACGTCGGCAACGACTTCTACGAGCTGGTCCTCGGCCCCTCCATGGTCTACTCCTGCGCGTACTGGGAGAGCCCCGAGGCGACTTTGGAAGAGGCCCAGCGCGACAAGCTCGACCTCATCTGCCGCAAGCTGAACCTCAAGGAGGGCGAGCGGCTGCTGGACGTGGGCTGCGGCTGGGGCTCGATGGTGCTGCACGCCGCCGAGCACTACGGCGTGCGCGCGGTCGGCGTCACGCTCTCCGAGGAGCAGGCCGCGTACGCCCGCAAGCGCGTGGCCGACGCCGGGCTCGCCGACCGCATCGAGATCCGCGTCCAGGACTACCGCCTGGTCAAGGACGGCCCGTACGACGCGATCTCCTCCATCGGCATGGCCGAGCACGTCGGCCGCGACCGGTACGCCGAGTACGCCGCCGATCTGCACCACCTGCTCAAGCCGGGCGGCCGGCTGCTCAACCACCAGATCGCGCGGCGTCCGATGGCCGACGAGGACAGCTACCGCGTCGACGAGTTCATAGACCGCTACGTCTTCCCCGACGGGGAGCTGGCGCCGATCGGGCGGACCGTCGGGGCTCTGGAGGACGCCGGCTTCGAGGTGCGCGACGTGGAGGCCATCCGGGAGCACTACGCGCTGACGCTGCGCCAGTGGGTGGCCAACCTGGAGCGCCACTGGGACCGCGCCATCCGCCTGACGACGCCGGGCCGGGCGCGCGTCTGGCGGCTGTACATGGCGGCCTCGGCGCTCTCCTTCGAGCGCAACCGCATCGGCGTGAACCAGGTCCTCGCGGTCCGTACGCCGGAGGGCGGGGCGTCCGGTATGCCGCTGCGGGCCCGGGAGTGGCGCGGCTGAGCGGCCGGCCGTGCACACGACGAGAGCCCCGGTCCGGGGGAAGGACCGGGGCTCTCGCGTACTCGGGCGCGCGGGCTCACTCCGCCTTGATCGCGGCCAGCATGTTCAGCCGGGCGGCGCGGCGTGCGGGCCAGAGCGCGGCCAGTACGCCGACCAGCGCGGCGAGCGCCAGGAAGAGCCCCAGCCGGCCCCAGGGCAGTACCATCTCGTACGTGTCGAGGCTGCCCGAGATGAGCCTGCCGCCGGCCCAGCCGAAGAAGACACCGAGGCCGATGCCCAGCACCCCGCCGAACAGCGAGATCACCAGGGACTCCAGGCGGACCATCCGCTTGATGCCGCGCCGGTCCAGGCCGATCGCGCGCAGCATGCCGATCTCCTGGGAGCGTTCGAACACCGACATCGCGAGGGTGTTGACCACGCCGAGCACCGCGACGATCACGGCCATGGCGAGCAGCCCGTAGAGCATGTTCAGCATCAGCGTGACCGACTTGGCGATGCCCTCGGAGATGTCCTGCTTGTCCTGGACCTGGATGGCCGGGTTGTCGCCGAGCGCCTTGATCAGCCGGCTCTGGGCGGCGTCCGAGGTGCCGCCCGCGGTCTTCACCATGACCTGCATGTCGGACGGGTCGCCGATGTGCGGGGTGAGGGTGGCGTTGTCCAGCAGGATGCCGCGGATCAGCTCGTTGCCCTCGTAGATGCCCGCGACGGTGAGCCGCTCCTTGCTGCCGTCCTCGTACGCCACCGTGAAGGCGGAGCCCGCCTTCCAGCCCTTGTCCTCGGCGGTGTCGGCGTCGACCACGACGTCCTTGCCGCCCACGGTGAAGGCGCCGTTCTTCAGGGGGAGGTCGGTGAGGTCGCCGATGGTGCGCCCGTTGACGCCGGTCAGGTACTCGGTCGAGCTCGCGATCCGGGCGGGGGCGTTGCGCATGCCGCTGACCGCGGTGACGCCGTCGGCCTTGTCGAGCTTCTTCCCGACCTCCGGGGAGAGGGAGCTGCCGTTCGCCATGGAGACCACGTAGTCCGCCTTCAGCGCGGAGGTGGCCATCTTGTCGACCGCCTGCTGCGAGCTGCCCGCGATCACGGTCATGCCGGTGATCAGGGTGAGGCCGATCATCAGGGCGGCGGAGGTGGCGGCGGTGCGGCGCGGATTGCGGACCGCGTTCAGCCGGGCGAGCTTGCCGGAGACCCCGAAGGCGCGCAGCAGCGGGCCCGCGGCCGCGATCAGCGGGCGGGACAGCAGCGGCGTGAGCACGAAGATGCCGATCACCAGCAGCACGGCGCCCAGCCCCATCGGGAGCTGCCCGGATTCCATGTCCTGCACGCTCGTGGCGTACAGGACGACCGCGATCCCCGCGGCGGTGAGCAGGGCGCCCAGGGTGTTCCGCAGCACCAGGGACTTGGTCGTGGCGGTGGCGTGCACGCTGTTCATCGCGGCCACCGGCGGGATCTTGGCGGCCCGGCGGCCCGGCAGCCAGGCGGCGAGCATGGTGACCAGGATGCCGACGGCCAGGGAGGCGGCGACGGTACCGGGCGAGACCACCAGCGGACCGTCGGGCAGGGTCACGCCCGTCGCGCCCATGGCGGCCCGCAGCCCGGCGCCGATGCCGATGCCGACGGCCAGGCCGGCCACGGCGGCGATGGCGCCCACGACGAACGCCTCGAAGAGCACCGAGCGGGTGACCTGCCTGCGGGACGCGCCGACGGCGCGCAGCAGGGCCAGCTCCTTGGTGCGCTGGGCGACCAGCATCGTGAAGGTGTTGGCGATGAGGAAGATGCCGACGAAGAGCGCGATGCCGGCGAACATCAGCAGCGTGGTCCGGAAGCTGTCCATCGACGAGGCGACCGTCTCGGCCTGGTCGTCGGCGAGCTGCCGCGCGGTGGTCGTGGACGTCCGGTCCTTCGGCAGCACGTCGTCGAGCTGCGTCTGCAGCGCGTGCTGCGAGACGCCGGACGCGGCCTCGACGTCGATCCGGTCGTACGCGCCTTCCTTGTGGAAGAGCCGCTGGGCGGTGGGGGTGTCGAAGAGGGTGAGCGAGCCGCCGGCCGCGACGGTGCCGTCGTCGGTGGTGAAGATGCCGCTGATCTTCGGGGTCAGCACCGGGCCGTCGACGGAGACGCGGACGGTGTCGCCGACCTTGTAGCCGGTCCGCTCGGCGGTCTTCGCGTCGATCGCGACCTCGTGCGGGCCGTGCGGGGCACGCCCGGTCTTGATCGGGTGGCGGGGGTCGTGGCTGCCCCAGTAGTTGCCGCCCTGGGTGGAGAAGCCGGTGCCGGCGAGCTTGCCGTCCTTGCCGGCGAGCGCGGTGAAGCCCTGTACGGAGCCGATCGCGGAGTCGGCGCCGGGCACCTGCGCGGCCTTCTTCAGCAGGGCCTCGGACAGCTGGGGCGGCGGCGCGAGCCGGTCGCCGCGGTCGGGCTGCGACTCGGGCTCGACGGCGACGTCGACATGGTCGAAGCCCTTGGCGGAGCTGCTCTGCTGGGCCTGGGAGATGGTGTTGGTGAAGACCAGGGTGCCGGACACGAAAGCGACGCCGAGCATGACGGCGAGCACGGTCATCAGCAACCGGGCCTTGTGCGCGAGGACGTTGCGCACGGCGGTACGGAACATGAGTGGGTCAGTCCTGACGGTGAAGGGTGCGGTGGGGGAGGGGCCCGGGACGGCGGGTCAGCTCGTACGGCCCTTCGCGTCGAAGTCGGGGGTCTGGGGGGAACCCCCAGAAATACGCAGCATGCGCTCCAGGACCTTGTCGGCGGTCGGCGCTGCCATGTCGTCGACGATCCGGCCGTCGGCCAGGAAGACGACGCGGTCCGCGTAGGCCGCGGCCACCGGGTCGTGAGTGACCATCACCACGGTCTGGCCGAGCTCGCGCACGGAGTTCCGCAGGAAGCCCAGTACCTCGGCGCCGGAGCGGGAGTCGAGGTTGCCGGTGGGCTCGTCCGCGAAGATGATCTCGGGCTTGGAGGCCAGCGCGCGGGCCACCGCGACGCGCTGCTGCTGGCCGCCGGAGAGCTCGCTGGGGCGGTGCTTGAGCCGCCCGGCGAGGCCGACCGTCTCCACGACCCGGTCCACCCACTGCTTGTCGGGCTTACGGCCCGCGATGTCCATCGGCAGGGTGATGTTCTCCAGCGCGCTGAGCGTCGGCAGCAGATTGAACGCCTGGAAGATGAAGCCGATCTTGTCGCGCCGCAGCTGGGTGAGCTTCTTGTCCTTCAGGCCGGTCAGCTCGGTGTCACCGATCCGGGCCGAGCCGCGGGAGACCGTGTCCAGCCCCGCCATGCAGTGCATCAGCGTGGACTTGCCGGAGCCGGAGGGGCCCATGATTGCGGTGAACTCGGCCTGCCGGAAATCGACGCTGACGCTGTCCAGGGCGACCACCTGGGTCTCGCCCTGTCCGTAGACCTTGGTGAGATCCGTGGCGCGTGCGGCCGCCGCGGTGGCGCGGGTGGCGGTGGGAACGCCGGAGTGGAGGGTGGTCACGGGATGGTGCTCCTGTCGGATGTAGGGGCCGTGTGAACGGTCGGATTCCATCGTCCGGGAGCGGATGGCGCGGGACGTCAGTCCCTGCTCCGGTCTCTCAGGGGGTCTGCGGTCGGACCCGGGAGGCCCCGGGTCCTCCTTGGGGATGAGGGCGACCCTGAGGCGCTGACGCGGCGGCGGGAACGGCGGGAGCCCGCGGTGCGGCGCGGAAAAGGCATCGAGTTTCCGTCAATCCGGCGGCAGCGGCGCCGGTGGGGCGTGAGCGGGGCGGTTCGGCCCTGGGCATGTGCCGAAGGCCAGTACCACGTGCTGATGCACCCTCAGTTGCCAATAAAATAAGACAACCTCGGGCCCACCCGCCGCTGTTCGAGTGGCGCTGCGGGCTAGGCTCGTGGTGCCGTCTTCGTGACGGCGTGGGGGGTTTCGGGCCCGGATGGTGGAATGCAGACACGGCGAGCTTAAACCTCGCTGGCCTTCGGGCCGTGCCGGTTCAAGTCCGGCTCCGGGCACGCTCCCGGCCCCGCCCCCTCTTGATGCGCCGGGCTTCTCGCGCCCGTGCGGCACGATCCCGTCTGACGAACCGTCACGGTAAAGGTTTCCCCACCTGTGTCCTGGTGGCCCCGAATCGACTTGCTCAAGGCGAGCGCTATCCCGGACACTCTATTGGTAGCCACAAGCAACTAATGGC
Organism: Streptomyces purpurogeneiscleroticus; assembly: GCF_020024005.1. NCBI lineage: Bacteria > Bacillati > Actinomycetota > Actinomycetes > Kitasatosporales > Streptomycetaceae > Streptomyces > Streptomyces purpurogeneiscleroticus. Next base: position 8,345 of record NZ_NHSG01000280.1, on the reverse strand, counting down.
CAAACCAAGGAACAGGGCAATGCAGACGTGAGGCTGAACGAGGCGGCCGCCGAGCTGGGTACGCAGATCGTACGGTTCGGACGGCTGATCACCACGTGGCGGCGGAGCGCCAAGACGGACGGCGGGGCCGCGGACCGGGTACTGCTCGCCAAGCTCGTGAACCACGGGGACCGGCGCGCCACCGACCTGGCCGCCGACGCCTTCCTCGACCTCTCGACCGTGAGCCGCCAGGTGCGCTCACTGGTCGACCGGGGGCTGGTCGAGCGCTATCCGGATCCGGAGGACCGCAGGGGGACGCTGCTGCGCGCCACCGACGCCGGGCACGCGGCCTTCGAGGTGTACCGGGGCCAGCGCGACAGCAAGCTGGCCGCCCTCCTGGAGCGCTGGCCCGAGGAGGACCGGGAGCACCTGGTCCGCCTGCTGGGCCGGCTCAACGACGACCTGGAAGAGGCCCGGCACGCCCGCCTCCCGCACCCTCCCCCGGAAAGCCGGGACACCGCCGTGAAGCAGAAAGACACACCAGCGTGAGTACCACGAAGACCCCCGGGATAGCCGGGACGGCGCCGACAGCCGGGACGGGGGCCCTCAGTCACCGGCAGATCCTGACCATCCTCAGCGGACTGATGCTGGGCATGTTCCTGGCGGCGCTCGACCAGACCATCGTCAGCACCTCCATCCGGACCATCGCGGACGACCTGCACGGCCTCAGCCAGCAGGCGTGGGCGACCACCGCCTACCTGATCACCTCGACGATCGCCACGCCGCTCTACGGCAAGCTGTCCGACCTGCACGGCCGCAAGCCGTACTACCTGGCGGCGATCAGCATCTTCGTCGTGGGCTCGGTGCTGTGCACCTTCTCCACCTCGATGACCGAACTGGCCGTCTTCCGGGCGGTCCAGGGCCTCGGCGCCGGCGGCCTGATGTCGCTGGCCCTGGCGATCATCGGTGACATCGTGCCGCCCCGCGAGCGCGCCCGGTACCAGGGCTACATGCTCGGTACGTTCGCCACCTCCAGCGTCGCGGGCCCGCTCATCGGCGGCGCGCTCGCCGGCCAGGCCACCATCCTGGGGATCACCGGCTGGCGCTGGGTCTTCCTGGTCAACGTGCCGGTCGGCATCATCGCGCTGTTCGTGGTCGCCAAGGTCCTGAACATCCCGCACACCCGCCGCGACCGGCGGATCGACTGGTGGGGCGCGCTCACCATCGCCATCGGCGTGGTCCCGCTGCTGCTCGTCGCCGAACAGGGCCGCGAGTGGGGCTGGGGCTCGGCCACGTCCGTCGCCTGTTACGTCATCGGTGTGCTGGGCATCATCGCCTGGATCTTCGTCGAGCGGCGGATCGGCGACGACGCGCTCATTCCGATGCGGCTCTTCCGCAACGGCACCTTCAGCAAGACCAGCCTGCTGTCCGTGTTCATCGGCATGGGCATGTTCGGCGGGATGATGATGATCCCGCAGTACCTCCAGATCGTGAAGGGATCCAGCCCCACCAGGTCGGGCCTGGAGATGCTGCCGCTGATGGCGGGCATGATGATCGCCTCCATCGTCACGGGCCAGATCACCTCGAAGACCGGCAAGTACAAGATCTTCCCGATCATCGGCACGGCCCTGATGGTGGCGGCGCTGCTGCTCTTCCACTTCCGGGTCCAGTGGGACACCCCGCTGTGGCAGACCATGGTCTACATGGTCGTCTTCGGCCTGGGTCTGGGCTCCTGCATGCAGACGCTGGTGCTGGCGGTGCAGAACGCGGTGCCGCCGGGCGACATGGGTGTGGCGACCGCGTCGTCCACCTTCTTCCGCCAGATGGGCGCCACGGCCGGTACGGCGATCTTCCTGTCGCTGCTGTTCAGCACTGTCGGGGACAAGATCGGCTCGGCGTTCAGGGCGGCGGCCGACACCGACCGGTTCCAGGCCGCCCTGCACGACCCGGCGGTGCTGCACGACCCGGCCAGCAAGCCGGTGCTCGACATGCTCCAGCACCCGGACGCCGGCGGTTCCTCCTCGGTACTGAGCGACTCCTCGTTCATCCAGCAGCTCGACCCGCGGCTGGCCGAGCCCTTCCAGCGCGGCTTCACCGACTCGATGCACGGCGTGTTCCTGCTGGGCGCGATCATCATCGCGGTGGCGTTCGTGCTGGTGCTCTTCGTCAAGGAGGTGCCGCTGCGGCAGGTCTCCGGCCTTCAGGCGCGCGCCTCCGAGGAGGAGGCCGCGACGGCCGGTACCGCGGAGGCCGACGCCCCCGCCGCCGCACCGGTGGACATGGTGAAGGACGCGCCGGCCGCCGCACCCGGTACGGAGAGCGCGGATACCGGTACGGACCTCGCGGACCGTGCCGAGCCCGTCGCGGGCCCCGGCATCAGTGGGCAGGTGCGTGACGGCCAGGGCCTCCCGCTGGCGGGCGCCGCGGTGACCCTGATCGACATCGGCGGCCGGCAGCTCGGCCACGCCCGCACCGCGCGGGACGGCAGCTACGCCCTCGCCGCACCGGGGGCCGGGACGTACGTGCTCATCGCGTCCTCCGGTACCCGGCAGCCGCAGGCGGCGACCGTGGTGGTGGGCGACGAGGTGGTCCCGTACGACCTGGCGCTCAAGGGCGCGGCCGGGCTGCGGGGACAGGTGCGCGACAGCCGGGGCGCGGTCCCGGTGCCGGGCGCGCTGGTCGTGGCCACGGACCTGCGCGGTGACGTGGTGGCCTCGGCCGTGGCCGGCGAGGACGGCGACTTCGTCTTCGGTGACCTGGTGCCCGGCAGCTACACGCTGGCCGTCAGCGCGGCGGGCCACCGCCCCGCGGCGCTCCAGGCCGAGGTGGGCTCCGGAGAGGCCAATTGGTACGAGGCGCGGCTCGCACCGTGCGCCCGGGTCTGCGGCACCGTTCGGACGCCCAACGGCGAGCCGCTCGCCGACGCCCGGGTGACCCTGCTGGACCCGGCGGGCAACACGGTGCTCTCCGTCATCACCGGTGAGGACGGCGCGTACGCCTTCACCGACCTCGACGGCGGTCAGTACACGATCATCGCCAGCGGTTACGCGCCGGCGGTCGCGTCGCTGCGGCTGGAGGACGGCGGCCGCACCGGCTTCGACATCGACCTGGCGCACGACACCGTGTCCTGATGCGACGGCCTTTCGGCCCGGCACGCTCCTGCGGCCCGGCGCACTCCCACGGGGGCGCGCCGGGCCGCGCGGCTGTCCACGGGCAAATGTGCGGGTGTGGTGTGGAGCGTCCCAGGGGGATTTCCGGCAAGTGGACGGGCGGTAACATAGAGGGCAGTCGTTTTCTTTGCTCAAGTGGGCTGGAGTACCGCGTGGCACGAGTGAGGCAGGACCGGGCGATCCGTACGCGAGGTGTCATCTTGCGTGCAGCCGCCCAGGTGTTCGATGAGTACGGTCTTGCCGGTTCGAGCATCAGCAAGATCATGACGCGGGCCGGCACGACCCAGGGGGCGATGTACTTCCACTTCAAGTCCAAGGAGAACCTCGCCCGCGCGGTCATCAACGAGCAGGCCGCCGACCTGTCGCTGCCGGAACGGCCGGACGGACTGGCGCAGCTGATCGGGCTGACGTTCTTCCTGGCCCGCCAGATGCAGAGCAACGTGCTCTTCCGCGCCGGCGTGACGCTGGCCGTCGAGCAGGGCCAGGTCGGGCTGCGGGACTTCAGCCCGTACGACATGTGGGCGGACCTCTTCCGCGGTGAGCTGGAAGCGGCCCGGGGCAAGGGCGAGCTGCAGGACGACGTGGAGGTCGGCGAGGTCGCGCAGCTCCTCGTCGCGGCGTACACCGGGTCCCAGGTCATGTCGAACCTGCTCACCGGCCCCGACCGGGCCGACCTGCCGGAGCGGATCAGCCGGATGTGGCGGTACATCCTCCCGGGCATCGCCCAGCCGGAAAGGCTGGCGGAGCTGCGGGAGGTCGTCGAGCGCACCGGGCCGACGGCGTGACGCCGCGCACGGTACTGCTGAGCGGGGCGAGCGGCTTCATCGGCTCCGCCGTGCGGGCCGCGCTCCGGGCGCACGGGGCGGACATCACCGTACGGGCGCTCTCCCGTGCGGACGGCCCGGACTCGGTGCGCGCGGACCTCACCGACCCGGACTCCCTGCGAGGCGTGGCCGAGGGCGCCGACGTCCTCGTGCACCTGGCCTCCCGGGTGTCGGGCGAGGAGGAGGCGTGCCGGGCGGTGAACATCGTCGGTACGCAGGCACTGATGCGGGAGGCGCGGCAGGCCGGGGTGCGGCGGATCGTCCACCTCTCGACCGCCGCGGTGTACGGGCTGGGACCGCATCGCGGGATCGCCGTGGACGAGATCGGACCCGCCCCCGTGTCGGCCGCGAGCCGTACCCGGCTGGCGGGGGAGCGGTCGGCGCTGGACGCGGGGGCCGTGGTGCTGCGGCCGTACCTGATCACCGGCACCGGCGACCGCTGGGTCGTGCCCGCGCTGGCCGAGCTGGTGCACCGGGTCCCGGCGCGGTGGGACGGCGGGCAGGCGCGGCTGTCGCTGGTCGACGTGCAGGACCTCGCACGGCTCATCGCGGAACTGGCGTGCGGCGAAGCGGAGTTGGCGAGCGGCGTGTACCACGCGGCGCACCCCGAGCCGGTGCGCCTCGGCGCCCTGCTGGACACGCTCGCGGAGCTCGGCGTGATCCCCGAGGTGCCGCAGGAGGCATGGGACTGGCAGCGGTGCGTGGACCGGCTGCGGGAGCACCCGGGCGCCATGAGTGAGCGTCAGTTCGAGCTGATGGCACAGGAACACTGGTACCGCAGCGAGGAAATCTGGCGGCTGGCGAACGTACCGACCGGCCCGGGCCCGCTGCACCGACTCACCGAGTCGGCTCCCTGGTACGCGGAGCATCTGGCGGGTAAGGCGGCTGCCGGCGTCGGCGGGGGCTGAGCCGTCCAGTTTCCGAGCCGCCCGCGGATGTGCGGCGGGCGGCCCCTGCGGGTGGGGCGCTGTCAGGCTGCCTGTTGCCAGGTGGCGGCCATGCGCAGGTGGTGTGCGTGGGCCGCGGAGACCAGTGTCATGTGGCGGTGCCAGCCGGGGTAGGAACGGCCCTCGAAGTCGTGCAGACCGTGGTCCAGCAGCGTGTCCGGGGCCGGGGCCAGGGGGACGGTCAGCAGGTCGGCTAGGGCGGCGAGCCGCGCGGCGGGCAGGTCGGTGAGCCAGATGTGGCGCGGTCCGCCGCCGGCCGGCCAGCCGACGACGGGCTGCAGCGGGCGCGGGCTGCCAGGTACATGTACCAGCGCGGGCGCGAGGCGCAGTTGAGCCTCGGCCGGGCCCAGCGGAGTGGTGGCGGCACGCCCGAGGCGCTGCAGGAGCTGCCGGGCGGGGAGCGCCCCGGTGGGCTGCGGGCCGCGCACGTGGCGGGTCGGGCGCAGCAGGCCGATGGCGACCGGCGTGGTGGCCGGGACGCGCAGCGCGAAGCCGTGACCGCGCGCGGTGAGCGCCGTCAACAGGGGCTGTACGCCGGTGTGGTGGGCGGCGGTGGCCAGGACCGGCGCCTCGTGAGCGACGGGCAGGCCAAGTAGATCCAGCGTGAGGTCGTGCGGCGCGCGGGCGCCTTCGGACTCGGGCACGCAGACGCGGGCGCGCAGCCGCGCGTCCTCGCTCCAGCGGCCCGGCAGGTGCAGCCGCCAGTCGAGCGGCGTGGTGCCGTACTCGGTGGCCAGGAACAGCCCGAACGCCCACTGGCAGCCCAGGGTCCGGCCGCTGGCGGGGTCGAAGCGCCGGTGGACGCCGACGGAGTGCTGTCCGCGCTTCGGGATCAGGACGGGCGCCGGGATCAGGGCGCGCGGCGGGAGCTGCCGCGCGCACCAGTCGGCGAGGCGCCTGCGGACCGGCTCCCACCGCCAGGTGCTCGCGTTGACGATCTGGTGCAGGGACTGCCACGCGGTGTCCGAAGTACTCACCGTCCAGGCCATATTGCGTACGGACTTCTTGCCCGGAGTCGAGCACAGACCCCTGAGATAGGCGGTGGCCCACCGGCGCTGGTCGGCGCGCGGGAGGTCCTGGAACAGGTGCCGAGCCAGGTCGTCGGCCGGGTGGTGCGGCACCGGCCGTACCGGGCCGTTCCCGTAAAGCTCGGTCATGGCGGCTCCCTTCGAACATGCGGGCAGGGGTGTCGGTGCCAAAAGAATAGCGAACAACCTCTATGTTTTTGAAGAGACGGTTCGCCGCGCCCGGCGGAGCACTGCTCTCCGGTAGTCGGTGACCTGCCAAAGCCGTCGCGAGGCCGCGTCACAGGGTGCTCGTTGGTGTGTACATCGGGTTAACGTCTCTTTCCACGGGGATTGCGGTGAGGACATGCGCCGGCCGGACGGCCGGCGTGCTCAGCGGCACCCCGTCCGAAAGCCCCCGATCCCCCTTCAGGCCCGGCCCGCCGAGCGGCGGTTCCCGGTGAGGTTTGTCGAATTGGTGGCATCAGATGAAGCAGGAACGCGCGGTGGTGACTCGTGGACGTCTGACGCGTGCGGCGGCCGGGGAGTTCGCCCGCCACGGGTACGCGGGCACCTCGCTCCAGGTCGTGTGCAAGGAGGCGGAGGTCTCCATGGGCGCGCTGACCTTCCATTTTCGGGCCAAGAGCGACCTGGCCGAGGCGGTGGCCGAGGCGGCGGTCGCCGAGACGGGCGCCGTGGTGGCCGAGGCGAAGGGGTGCGGTGGCGATCCGCTGGCGGCCATGTCCGGTCTGGCCTGCGAGCTGGCCCGGCTGCTGGCCCGCAGTCCCGCCGTCCGGGCGATCGTGCGGCTGGAGGAGGAGCGGATCATCGCCGCGGGCGGGTGGCAGGCGGCGTGGGAGCCGGCCGTGCGCGCCATGCTGGAGTGTGCGCGGCGGCGCAACGAACTGACCGCCGCGATCGAGGTGGAGACCGTGGTGCAGCTCGCCGCGCACCTGCTGAACGGCACCGCGGTCACCCTGCACGCCCGCCCCGAGACCGACGAGGTGGGGGCGCTCGCGCACATCTGGGCCGCGGTCATGCAGGGGATCCGCGCGTCCGCGGCGGCGGCGAACTGACGGCGCGCGGCGCTCACGCAGCGACGGTGGGCTGACGGATCCGGCGGCGGGCGACGGAGGGCGGTGGCGGGCGCATTCAGCCCGAATTTCCCGTCGACCGACCGGAATGTTCCCTTCCTGAAGTGGGTCGCGGAAAGTCTTGAGATGGCAGGGGTGCTGGTCACGGACGGTGCGTAGGCGACAGCAGACTGCTGGTGGGGCGGTCGGCGGTCGACAAAAAAAAGAATGCCCTCTATGTTATGCCGTGCCACGGCCCAGTGCCTTGTGCGGCCAACGCACAACGAGGGAAAGGATGCTGACGTGCCCCGATTTGCCACCGTCCCGGACACCACTGCCCGCTACGAGGTCATTCCGCAGCAGTTCGTCCACAAGCTCGACCCGGACGAGGTGCTGCTCACCGGATGGCGCAAGACCGGTCCGGACACCTATGAGGTGACCGCCCGCCGGCCCCAGGCTCACAGCTTCTACCTGAGCGGCAACGGCGGTTACGACCCGCTGCTGTTCGCCGAGACCGTCCGCCAGCTCCTCCCCCTGCTCTCCCACGCCGCCTACGGAGTGCCGCTGGGACACCAGCTGATCTGGGACGACTTCACCTACAGCCTGGACGCCGCCGCCATGGACGCGGCCGGCGCCGCGATACCGGTCCGGCTGGTCGTCCACTGCACCGCCGTCACCCGCCGCAGCAGCCGCGCGTCGGCCATCGTCCTGCACGCCGAGGCGTACCAGGGCAGCCGCCGCCTGGGAGAGGCCCGCACCCGCTTCACCGTGCACAGCCCCGCCGTCTACCAGCGGCTGCGCGGCGCCTACGGTGACGCGCAGCGCGCCATGGCCAACGCCGTGCTCCCCGAAATGCCCCTGCCCGCCCGGCGGGTGGGCCGCGTGTCGCCCTACGACGTCGTTCTCTCCCCGGACGCCGCGACCGGCCGGTGGCAGCTGTGTGTCGACACCGGCCACCCGGTCCTCTTCGATCACCCGGTCGACCATGTGCCCGGCATGCTGCTCCTGGAGGCCGCCCGCCAGGCGACCCAGGCCATGGCCGACCCGCTGCCGGTCGTGCCGGTGACGATGCACACCGAGTTCTACCGGTACATCGAGCTGGACGCCCCCTGCTGGGTCGAGGTCGAGGCGCTGCCCGCCGACCCCTCGGGGCGCTGCCGGGTGCGGGTGAGCATGCGTCAGCACGAGACGGTCTGCTGTGTCGCGGACGTCTCCGTGGAGCGCGCGCCGGGCTCCTTCCCGCTGCCCGTGCTCGCTTCGCGCGAAGCCGCGGCGCCCGCCCTCGTCTGACCGGCGGTCCCGCCGCGCGGCCGCCGTCGGCGCCGCCCCCGCTCACACCCTCACCGGG
>NZ_NHSG01000279.1:0-2519 GCF_020024005.1 Streptomyces purpurogeneiscleroticus | reverse complement strand
GGTGGTGGGCGCGGCCGGTCCGGAGGGTATGGAGTCGTCATTCACGGGCGCGGTCGCCCGTGTCCCGCTGCCGCTCTGCGCCGTCTCGGCGAAGGCGAAGCCGGCCGTGGTCAGCAGGGTCAGCAGCGCGGCAAGGAGAAGCGTCAGGGCAGGGCGTATCGCGGTACCCGGCTTCCCCATCGTCGCCTCCCCTCCGGCGGCCGTGGACAGTCAATTCCATTGTGTCCAAAGATGGTTGTCCCACGGCAAGTCCGCGTGTAACCGTCAGGTTAACGCGGTGTTAGCAGAGCGGAACGATCTTCTCCGTTCGCTCCGGCGGCCGCCGGGAGCCCGCCCCGAACCACCGCACGCCGGACTCCCCGAATGCTCGGCGGTCCCAGTCCGTGACACAACGTGCACACCTTTACCGAACGTTGACCTGCCTCCGCAGGTTCCCCGGAGGCGGGGGCTTGACGTCCAGTTCCGGACAGGCGCATATTCAACACATGGTGAATTACGCGTCCGGTGGGACCGGCAGGACGGGCGGGGCCGCCGGGTCGACGGACGAAGCCGCCGAGGCAGGGAAGGCCGCGGTCCCGGCCCTCCCCGCTGTACGCGCCCACGGGCTCTCGGTGGTCCGCGGCGGCCGTACCGTCCTGGACGCGCTCGCCTTCGACGTCCCGCGCGGCCAGGTCACCGGCCTCCTCGGCCCCTCCGGCTGCGGCAAGACGACGCTGATGCGCGCCATCGCCGGCACCCAGGCACACGTCACCGGCACGCTCGACGTCCTCGGCCGGCCCGCAGGCGAGGCGTCGCTGCGGCCCCGGATCGGTTACGTGACCCAGTCCCCGTCCGTGTACGACGACCTCACCGTCCGCCAGAACCTCGCGTACTTCGCCGAGATCCTGCACCCGGGACGGACCGCCCGCGCGGCGCGCCGGGCGGCCGTCGACCGCTCCATCGACGACGTGGACCTGGCGTCACACGCGGACGTACTCGCCGGGAACCTCTCCGGCGGCCAGCGCAGCCGCGTCTCCCTCGCGGTGGCGCTCCTCGGCGACCCGGAACTGCTGGTACTGGACGAGCCGACCGTCGGCCTCGACCCCGTACTCCGCCGCGACCTCTGGAACCTCTTCCACACCCTCGCCACCGACCGCGGCGTGACGCTGCTCGTCTCCTCCCACGTCATGGACGAGGCCGAACGCTGCGACCGCCTCCTCCTCATGCGCGAGGGCCAGGTCCTGGCGGACGGCACTCCGGACGAACTGACCGCCCGCACGCAGACTCCGACGGTGGAGGCGGCTTTCCTACGGCTCGTCGATGCCGCCGCTGACGTAGCTGTGGGCACAGCGGCACCCACGCGGCGGGACGCCGCCCCGACTCACCCGCACCCCGCCGCCGCACCGCGTCCCGCCGCGAATCGCCGTGCGTCGGCGCCCCGCACCGCGGCCACCGCCACCCGCGTCCTGCGCCAACTCCGCCACGATCCCCGCACGATCGCCCTCATGCTCATCGTCCCGTGCGCGATGATCGCCCTGCTCCGCTACGTCTTCGACGGAAACCCCCGCACGTTCGACGCCACCGGCGCCTCGCTCCTCGGCATCTTCCCGATGACCACGATGTTCCTGGTGACCTCCATCGCCACCCTGCGCGAACGCACCTCGGGCACGCTCGAACGCCTCCTCGCCATGCCGCTCGGCAAGACCGACCTGATCGCCGGTTACGCCCTCGCCTTCGGCCTGGTTGCCGTCGTCCAGTCCGCGCTCGCCACGGCGCTCTCCGTATGGCTGCTGGACCTGGACGTCACCGGCTCCCCCTGGCTCCTGCTCCTGGTGGCCGTCCTGGACGCCCTCCTCGGTACCGCCCTCGGCCTATTCGTCTCGGCGTTCGCCGCCTCCGAATTCCAGGCCGTCCAATTCATGCCGGCGGTCCTGATGCCGCAGCTACTGCTCTGCGGCCTCTTCACCCCGCGCGACGAAATGCAGCCGGTACTCTCCGGCCTTTCCGACGCCCTCCCGATGTCGTACGCGGTCGACGCCATGAACGAAGTACTCCGCCATTCCGACATCACCGGCGCCTTCGTCCGCGACGCCGCGATCGTCACCGGCTGCGCCCTCCTGGTGCTCTCCCTGGGCGCCGCCACCCTCCGCCGCCGAACCCGCTGACCCATTGGCCGGTCGTCCTCTCCCGGGCACTATGACGCCATGGGTAAAGGGGAGGGCTCAGCGCCGTACGAGGCACAGGACACGGCCGAATTCATCGAGGCGATGCGGCGCCTGAAGGAACGGTCCGGCCTGACCTACCGCCAGCTGGAGGAGAAGGCCGCAGGCCAGGGCGAACCGCTGCCGCGCAGCACCCTGGCCAACGCGCTGACCGGCCGGTCGCTGCCGCGCCCCGAACTGCTGGCCGCCTTCGTCCGGGCCTGCGGGGAGGGCGACCAGGTCGCGGAGTGGACCAGGGCCCGCGCCCTGCTCGCCGAGCGCTCCCGAACCGGCACACCACCCCCACCGGAACCGCCGTCCCCACCGGAACCCCCGTCA
>NZ_NHSG01000278.1:0-8766 GCF_020024005.1 Streptomyces purpurogeneiscleroticus | reverse complement strand
GCCGCCTCCGTACGCGCCGCCGTCCTGACCGGCGTCCGCAGCGAGGACCTCGATGTGCGCGACAGCCGCCGCGAGACGGTCCGCGCGTACGCCCCGTACGGCCTGATCATCGTGGTCTTCTCGCTCGCGCAGATACCGCCGTTCAAGGACTGGGCCGCGGCCGCCACGCAGTCCTTCGACTGGCCGCTGCTGAACGTCGCGGGCCCCGACGGCAAGCCGGTCGGCGGCAACGTCCTGACGCTCCCGCTGGTCGCCACCGGCGGCACGCTCGTCCTCCTCGCGGGGGCGGTCACCGCGGCCGTCCTGGGCGTGCGGGCGCGCGCCGCCGTCAAGGAGTGGCTGGCCACGGTCCACGAGCTGCGCTTCGCCATCCTGACCGTGACGTCCGTCCTCGGCCTGGCCTACGTCATGAACCTCTCGGGCCAGGCCGCCACCATCGGCCACTTCGTCGCCGCGGCCGGCGCGGGCCTCGCCTTCCTCTCGCCCGTACTGGGCTGGTTCGGCGTCGCCGTCTCCGGCTCGGACACCTCCGCGAACGCCCTCTTCGGCGCCCTCCAGGTCACCGCGGCCCAGCAGTCCGGTCTGTCGCCCGAACTCCTCGCCGCGGCCAACAGCTCCGGCGGCGTCCTCGGCAAGATGATCTCCCCGCAGAACCTCACCATCGCCTGCGCCGCCGTCGGCCTCGCGGGCCGCGAGGGCGACCTGCTCCGCAAGGTCCTCCCCTGGAGCCTGCTGCTGCTCCTCGTGATGTGCCTGATCGTGCTGGGGCAGAGCACGGCGGTACTGGGCTGGATGCTGCCCTGAGAGCCCGCGTCCGGGCCCGCGCAGGGGCCCGCCGACCGGCTTCCGACCGTCGGTTTCGGGCCGGAAGCCGCCCTACGGGCCGTCGTTCACCGATGGTTCACGGCGGGTCCACAGATCTTCCCGGTAGCTTGGGGTTCCCGAAGAGAACCTCAGGAGGGTGGCTGTGGCTGATCTGTCGCAGATCGTGAAGGCGTACGACGTGCGCGGCGTGGTCCCCGACCAGTGGGACGAGACCCTGGCCGAGCTGTTCGGTGCGGCGTTCGCCCAGGTCACCGAGGCGGAAGCGATCGTCATCGGGCACGACATGCGGCCGTCCTCGCCGGGCCTGGTCCGTGCGTTCGCCCGTGGCGCTGCCGCGCGCGGGGCCGACGTCACCGAAATCGGGCTGTGCTCCACCGACGAGCTGTACTACGCGAGCGGCGCGCTCGGCCTGCCGGGCGCGATGTTCACCGCCTCGCACAATCCGGCCCAGTACAACGGCATCAAGATGTGCCGGGCCGGCGCGGCACCGATCGGCCAGGACACCGGCCTCGCCGAGATCCGGGCGCTGGCCGAGGAGTGGCTGGAGAAGGGCGCGCCCGAGCCCGTCGCCGAGACCGGCTCCGTCACCCAGCGCGACGTGCTGGGCGACTACGCGGCGCACCTGCGCTCGCTGGTCGACCTCTCCGGCATCCGCCCCCTGAAGGTCGTCGTGGACGCCGGCAACGGCATGGGCGGTCACACCGTTCCCACGGTCTTCGAGGGCCTGCCGATCGAGCTCGACCCGATGTACTTCGAGCTGGACGGCACCTTCCCGAACCACGAGGCCAACCCGCTGGACCCGAAGAACATCGTCGACCTCCAGGCCCGCGTCCGGGAGACCGGCGCCGACCTCGGCCTGGCCTTCGACGGCGACGCGGACCGCTGCTTCGTCGTCGACGAGAACGGCGACCCCGTCTCCCCGTCCGCGATCACCGCGCTGGTCGCCTCCCGCGAGCTGGCCAAGGAGCCCGGCTCCACGGTGATCCACAACTGCATCACCTCCTGGTCCGTGCCCGAGGTGGTCAAGGAGAGCGGCGGCAAGCCCGTCCGCACCCGGGTCGGTCACTCCTTCATCAAGGCCGAGATGGCCAGGACCGGCGCGATCTTCGGCGGCGAGCACTCCGCGCACTACTACTTCCGCGACTTCTGGAACGCCGACACCGGCATGCTCGCCGCCATGCACGTCCTGGCGGCCCTCGGCGGCCAGCAGGGCCCGCTGTCGGGCCTGGTCGCCCAGTACGACCGGTACGCGGCCTCCGGCGAGATCAACAGCACCGTCGACGACCAGACCGGCCGGCTCGCCGCGATCAAGGCGGCCTACGAGGGCCGCGAGGGCGTGGAACTGGACGAGCTGGACGGCCTCACCGTCACCACGGCCGACTGGTGGTTCAACCTCCGCCCCTCCAACACCGAGCCGCTGCTGCGCCTGAACGTCGAGGCGCGGGACGTGACCACGCTGGAGCGGGTACGGGACGAGGTTCTGGCCATCGTGCGCGGATAGCCGCGCCCGCGGCTGAGCCGAAGGGCGGCCGGCGGCGGCCACAGACCGCCGCCGGCCGCCCAAAAGCACCCCTCACCGCCGCCCGGCGGTACGCTGACGAGGGGAAACACATCATCACCCTGAAGGGGTCGCTCCATGCCGGTCGAAGCCAGCCTCCTTGAGATCCTCGCCTGCCCGGCGTGCCACGCCCCCCTGGCGGACAAGTCTGCGGACGACCCCGCCGAGCTGGTGTGCACCGGCAGCGACTGCGGCCTCGCCTACCCCGTACGCGACGGCATCCCCGTCCTCCTCGTGGACGAGGCCCGCCGACCGGCCTGAGCGCCCGCGCCCCAGGCCGGCCCCGCCGCTCCGCCCAGCCAAGTCCGGCGACCGGAAGGCAGCACACCATGCTCGACGAGTCACTCCTCGACGCCCCCGAGGCCCTGGCCGAGGCGGACCGGTACGGCCTGCTGCGCGCCGTGGCCGAGTCCGGCGCCCGCGTGCGCACCGCCGCGCGGAACGCCGCCGAGGCCGGCATACCGGACCTCACGCCCGACGGCCGCCCCCGCACGGTCCTCGTCGCGGGCCCCGGCCCCGCCGCCCCCTGCGTCGCCGACCTCTTCGGCGCCCTCGGCGGCGGCAGCTGCCCCGTGTCGCTGATCCGGCCCACCGGCGTGGCCCCCGTCCCGGGCGCGCTGCGCTGGTCCCTGCCGGGCTGGACGGGCTCGCTGGACCTGCTGCTCGTCGCGGGCCCCGACGGCGCCGACGCGGGCCTGGCGGAGCTGGTCGAGAACGCCTACCGCCGGGGCTGCTCCATCGTGGGCGTCACCCCGGCCGGCAGCCCGCTCGCCGACGCCATCACGCAGGCCCACGGCCTGGCCGTACCGCTCGCCACCACCTCGTACGACGGCGAGTTCGACGTCGAGGGCGCGCCGCCCGCCGCGCCCGGCACCCTCTGGTCGCTGCTCACCCCGCTGCTGGCGCTCGCCGACCGGATCGGCCTGCTCGACGCCCCGGCCGACGCGCTGTCCCGGCTCGCCGACCGCCTCGACCAGGTCGCCGAGCACTGCGGCCCGGCCACCGCCACGTACAGCAATCCGGCCAAGACCCTCGCCGCCGAGCTCGCCGACAGCCTCCCGCTGGTCTGGACCGAGGGCCCGGTCGCCGGGGCCGTCGGCCGGCACTTCGCCGCCGTACTGACCGGCCTCGCGGGCCGCCCCGCGCTCGCCGCCGAGCTCCCCGAAGCGCTCACCGCGCACGGCATGCTGCTCGCCGGCGCCCTCGCGGCCGGTGCCGACCCGGACGATTTCTTCCGCGACCGGGTCGAGCAGCCCGGGGCGCTGCACGCCCGCGCGCTGCTGCTCCGTGAGGGCGCGCCGGGCCCGCTGTCCGCCGCGCCCGCCGCCCGCGACCTGGCCCTGGAGCGGGACACTCCGGTCAGCGAGCTGGAAGCGGAGCCCGACGGCAGCCCCCTGGAGAACGCCGCACAGCTCCTGGCCACCACGGATTTCGCCGCCGTTTACCTGGCGCTCGCCGGCGCCGAGGGATCATGAGGCGGGGCGGTGCGCCGTGCCCTGGCGGCCCGCGCCGCCGCCCGGCCGCCGGTCCCCTCCCGAACGACCCCTGACCGTCCCCTGTCGTCCCTATCGACCACTACAGGAGCCCGCCCGCCATGGACCGCCTCACCAACACCGTGCGCCCCTACGCCTGGGGTTCCACGACCGCGATCCCTTACCTCCTCGGCGTCGAGCCGACCGGTGAGCCGCAGGCGGAGATGTGGATGGGCGCCCATCCCGGCGCGCCGTCCCGCGTCGACCGGGGCCTCGGCCCCCAGTCCCTGGCCGAGATCATCGACGAGGACCCCGAGCACGAGCTCGGCACCGACTCGGTACGCGCCTTCGGTCCCCGGCTGCCCTTCCTGCTGAAGCTGCTCGCGGCCGGCTCCCCGCTCTCCCTCCAGGTCCACCCCGACCTCGCGCAGGCCAAGGAGGGCTTCGCCGACGAGGAGCGGCGCGGCGTGCCCCTGAGCGCCGGTCACCGCAACTACAAGGACGCGAACCACAAGCCCGAGCTGATCTGCGCGCTCACCCCCTTCGACGGCCTGTGCGGCTTCCGGCACCCCGAGGAGGCCGCCGAGCTGCTCGCCGGACTCGGCGTCGACAGCCTCAAGCCGTACGTCGACATCCTGCGCGCCGGGCCCGAGGAGGACGCCCTCCGCGAGGTCCTCACCGCCGTCCTCACCGCCGACCGGCACGCCATGGCCGAGACCGTCGGCGAGGCGGCGGCCCACGCCGAACGCCTGGGCAAGGCCGGCGGCCCGCACGCCGAGTCCTACGCCGCGTACGCCTCGATCGCCCACCACTACCCGGGCGACCCCGGCGTGATCGCCGCGATGCTGCTCAACTACGTGACGCTGCAGCCCGGCGAGGCCCTGTTCCTCGGCGCCGGCATCCCGCACGCCTACCTCAACGGCCTCGGCGTCGAACTGATGGCCAACTCCGACAACGTGCTGCGCTGCGGCCTCACCCCGAAGCACGTGGACGTCCCCGAACTGCTGCGCATCGTCCGCTTCGAGGCGGGCGACGCGGGCGTGCTGCGCCCGGAGGCCGGCCCCTCGGGCGAGGAGGTCTACGAGACGCCCATCGACGAGTTCCGGCTCTCGCGCTACGTCCTGGCCCCCGGCTCGGCGGCGGTGCCCCTGGACGCCCGTACGCCCCAGGTGCTGCTGTGCACGGCGGGCTCGGTCGTCCTGCGGGACGCGCCCGGCGCGGCGTCCGCGGGCCGGGAACTGGCGCTCGCGCCCGGTGAGTCCGCCTTCGTCCCGGCCGGGGAGGAAATCACCGTCGACGGCGAGGGCACGCTCTTCCGCGCGACAGTGGTGGCCTGATGCAGGCCCCTGGGGCGGGCTGCAACAATGACCTTCCCAAGTGGTTAAAGGGGCAGTAAAGCCCGGTCGACGGAAGGGACATGCGGCACTCATGAGTGCATCAGGTGGCACCAAGGCCATCGTCGCGGCGCTGGGCGCCAATCTGGCCATCGCCGTAGCGAAGTTCGTGGCGTTCGCCTTCAGCGGTTCGTCCTCCATGCTGGCCGAGGGCGTGCACTCGATCGCCGACTCGGGCAATCAGGGACTGCTGCTCCTGGGCGGAAAGAAGGCCAAGCGCGAGGCGACGGCCGAACACCCCTTCGGCTACGGCCGCGAGCGGTACATCTACGGCTTCCTCGTCTCGATCGTGCTGTTCACGATCGGCGGCGTCTTCGCGCTGTACGAGGGCTACGAGAAGATCCAGCACCCGCACGAGCTGGAGCACTGGTACTGGCCGGTGGGCGTCCTGGTCTTCGCGATCGTCGCCGAGAGCTTCTCCTTCGCGACGGCCATCAAGGAGTCGAACTCGCTGCGCGGCGAGCAGTCCTGGGCCCAGTTCGTCCGCCGCGCCAAGGCCCCCGAGCTGCCGGTCGTCCTCCTGGAGGACCTCGGCGCGCTGGTCGGTCTGATCCTCGCGCTGGCCGGCGTCTGCTTCACCCTCATCACCGGTGACGCGATCTGGGACGGCATCGGCACGATGTGCATCGGCGTGCTGCTCGTACTGATCGCCCTGGTACTGGCCGCCGAGACCAAGTCGCTCCTCCTGGGCGAGGCGGCCGGCGCCGACGAGGTCGCCAAGATCCGCGCGGCCATCGTCGACGGCGACACCGTCACCCGCGTCATCCACATGCGCACCCTCCACCTCGGCCCGGAGGAACTGCTGGTCGCCGCGAAGGTCGCGGTCCAGCACGACGACACGGCCACGGAGGTCGCCGACGCGATCAACGCCGCCGAGGACCGCATCCGCGCCGCCGTACCGATCGCCCGGGTGATCTACCTGGAGCCGGACATCTACAGCACGGAGGCCGCGGCCTCGGGCACCCCGGTACCGGGCGCCTGACCAGGCTCTTGTGAAGCGGGCCCCGCACTCAGTGGTTCTGAGTGCGGGGCCCGCCTTCTTTTTTGCTGCCGTTCGCTTACTGGTTCTCGTTACTGGATCCCGTTACCGGATCTCGGCGAGTACGGCCATGATCGCGTCGCTGTCCGGCGCCGCCTGCAGCCGCGCCCGGAAGTCCGCGTCCATCAGCTTCCGCGAGAGCAGGGCGAGGATGCGCAGGTGCTCGTCGCCCGCGGCGGCCTCCGGTACGGAGATCATGAAGACCAGCTTCGCGAGCGTGCCGTCCAGCGACTCCCAGTCGATGCCCTCGGCGGACCGTGCGAACCCGACGACCGGCGCGGTGACCGCGTCCGTCTTGGCGTGCGGAATCGCGATCTCCTCACCGAGCCCGGTGGTGCCCTGCGCCTCCCGTGCCAGCGCCACCCGCACCAGCTCGTCCACGTCCGCGACCCGCCCGGTCCCGGCCGCCAGCTCGGCCATCTCCCGAATGGCCGCCTCCTTCTCGGCGGCATCGAGCTGGACCTTGATGGTGGCGGGGGTGAGGTAGCCGGAGAGGACGGTGGTACTGGCCTTGTGTCGGTCGGCGGCTGCGTCCGTGTCCACGGCCGTCGTCCTGTCGTCGACCGTCTCCGGGGCCGGGTCCGCGGCCGTCTCCGGGGCCGGGTCCGCGGCCGTCTCCGGGGCTGTGTCCGCGGCGGTCTCCGGGGCCGGAGTGGCTGTGCTTTCCCGCGGTGCGCCTTCGGTGGCCGTACTCGCCGTACTCGCCGTACTCGCCGCGCCGGCCGTCGTGGCGCCCGCGAGGGCGAGTTCCGCAGCAGGAGCCTCGGCGGCCTCGCCACCGGCCCCGGCCTCGCCGGTCTCCTTGGCGCCCCCGGCGCCAACGCGCCGCTCCGCCATCGACATCAGCGTCACCGTGCACAGCGCGGTGACGACCGTGCCCGCCGCGACCGCCACGAAGAACATCGCGACGCCGCCCACCGCGCCCAGCACGGCCACGATCGGCCCGCCGTGCGGCACGTTGTCCGTCACCGCGGCCAGGCCGGCGATCGCACCGGCCACCGCGCCACCGGCCATGTTCGACGGAATGACCCGTGCGGGCCGGGCCGCCGCGAACGGAATCGCGCCCTCCGTAATGCCGAAGCACCCCATGAACAGCGCCGCGAGGCCCGTCTCCCGCTCCTGGTCGTTGTAGAACCGGCGGCGCAGCAGCGTCGCCAGCCCCTGCCCGAGGGGCGGCACCGGAATCGCGGCCGCGCACATGCCCATGATCTCGGGGTTCTTGGACACCAGCCCCGCGCCGAACAGGAACGCCGTCTTGTTGACCGGCCCGCCCATGTCGAACGCGATCATCAGCCCGAGGATGACGCCGAGCAGCGCCGCGCTGGACCCCGTCAGCCCGCCCAGCCAGCTCGTCAGATGCTCGAAGACCCACGAGATCGGCTGCCCGATGACGTAGATGAAGAACAGCCCCAGCGCCGTCGTGGCCACGATCGGGATCACGATGATCGGCATGATCGGCTGGACGAACTTCGGTACCCGGACCTTCTTGATCCACAGGACCAGATACCCGGCCAGGAAGCCGGTGACGATCGCCCCGATGAAGCCCGCACCCGACTTGGAGTCGTACAGCGCGCCCGTATTGGCGATCCAGCCGCCGATCATGCCCGGTACCAGCGCGGGCCGGTCCCCGATCGCGTACGCGATGTACCCGGACAGGATCGGCACCATCAGCGTGAAGCCGATCGTCCCGATGTCGTTGACGTGCTTCCAGAACGAGCCGTCGGGGATCACGAGCCCGCCGTCGGCCTGCGGATGCCCGCCCAGCGCCAGCGAGACGGCGATGAGCAGCCCGCCCACCACGACGAACGGGATCATGTAGCTGACGCCGTTCATCAGCGCCTTGTACGCGACGCTGCGCTCCTTGCCGCCGGCCGTCCCGGTGGCCGCCGCATCGGTACCGGGGGCGCCGGCGCTCCCAGTACCCGCACCCGCGTCCGCGCCGTACACGGGCGCGCTCCGCACCCGCTCGATCAGCTGCTCGGGATGGTGGATCCCCTCCGCCACGCCGACCACGATGACGCGCTTACCGACGAACCGGGCGCGGTCGACGTCCTTGTCCGCCGCGATGATGATCCCGTCCGCGTGCCTGACATCGTTGTCAGACAGTACGTTCTCGGCCCCGATCGACCCTTGTGTCTCCACCTTCATGTCGTGCCCGAGCGCCTCGGCGGCCTGCGCCAGCTTCTCGGCGGCCATGTACGTATGGGCGATACCGGTCGGGCAGGCGGTCACGGCGAGCAGCCGCAGCCCCTGGCCCTGCTCGCCCTTTTCGGCGCTCGTTCCGGCGCTCGTTCCGGTGCTCGCGACCTCTTCGGACGCTGCGCCCCGGGGGACTGCGCTCTCCGGACCCGGGGGCCCGGCGCCCTCGGGGGGCACCGCTGAACTGCTGGTCACGTCTCTCTCCTCACGATGTGCCGCGCAAGAGCGTGCAAGTGTTCCCGCGCACCCCGCATCCTGCAACAAGAACCCCACCCCTCC
>NZ_NHSG01000277.1:0-24720 GCF_020024005.1 Streptomyces purpurogeneiscleroticus | reverse complement strand
GAGCGCATACGGAGACGCCGAAGCCCCGGCCGGGGGCCGGGGCTTCGGGGGGACGAAGAGGCGCAGGACCTCAGACGTTGACGCCGTGCGAGCGCAGGTAGGCGACCGGGTCGATGTCCGAGCCGTAGTCCGGGCCGGTGCGCGCCTCGAAGTGCAGGTGCGGACCGGTGGAGTTGCCGGTGCTGCCGGACAGCCCGATCTGCTGGTTCGCGGAGACCTTCTGGCCGACCGAGACGCCGATGGACGAGAGGTGGCCGTACTGGGTGTAGGTGCCGTCGTCCATCTTGAGGACGATGTTGTTGCCGTACGCGCCGCCCCAGCCGGCCTCGACGACGGTGCCCGCGCCGACGGCGTGGACGGCGGTGCCGGAGGCGGCGTGGAAGTCGATGCCGGAGTGGCTGCCGGAGGACCACAGGCCGCTGGACGCCTTGTACGGCGTGGAGACGTAGCTGCCGGCGATCGGCGCCACGAAGCCGCTGGAGCTGAGGGTGGTACGGGCGTCGGAGCGCGAGGCGCGCTCCTCCGTCGCCTTCTTCTTGGCGGCGGCCTTCTTCTCGGCGGCCTCGGCGGCGGCCTTGCGCTGGGCCTCCTGGGCCTTCTTCTTGGCGGCCTCGGCGCTCTTGACGGCGGCTTCCTCGACCTGCGCACGGGCGGCGGCGACCTCGGCGGCCTCCTCCTGCGCGTCGGCCTGGGCGACGATGTTGTCGGCGACCCGGTCGCCGGTGTCGGCGATGGCGCGGGTCAGGCCGGTGTCGGTGGCGGCCGGGTCCTCGTTCGCGGCCAGCGCCGGGGAGGCGATGGAGACGACGACGCCGGTCGCGGCGGCTATGCCGGCGATATTGCGGGTGGTCCGGGCAGCACGGCCGGGGCGGCGGTGCTTGCCGGTGGCACGGGTGAACGCCATGACCGGCGCACTCCTTTCCTTCCTTCTCGCCTACCGGGTTAGCTGACGGGTTCGGAGCAGGAAGGTCTCCTACGGCGGCCTCCGGGGAGGACGCCGATTCACCCCAAGGGGACATGTGGGTCCCCGGCTCCCCTGGCTCGCGCCGTACGGGGACTCGGCGATGACTGTCCGGCGGCCGCGGGCGCGGCGCACTTCTGACGAACAGCCGGACCGACGCTAAAGGGGACATCTCGCGATCAGCAAACAGAATCGGGAGTTTGTGCCGGACGCCACACGCGAGGGAGGCAACCACCTACAGCATTCCGGACAAAAGCGAAGATCCCGGGCCGCTTAAGCGACCCGGGATCCTTTATGTCCTGCTATGCGAGCGGTGTTGGTACGGTTCAAGTCAGCCTGTGACGGCACCGGTACGGCGCGTTCCGGCCCGTCCTTCCGCCGTACCGCACCAGCGAATTCACAACCGCTACCGCCGTGGCCGACACCGGTCAGCGACCGCCGCCGGCCCGCTCCCCATCAGCCCGTGACGACCGACACCTCGCCGATGCCCAGCTTCCGCACCGGCTCCGCGATCTGCGCGGCGTCGCCCACCAGGACCGTGACGAGCCGGTCCACCGGGAAGGCGTTGACCGCGGCGGCGGTCGCCTCGACCGTGCCGGTCTCGGCCATGCGCCGGTACAGCTCCGCCTGGAAGTCGTCGGGGAGGTGCTGCTCGACCTGGTCGGCCAGCGTCCCGGCGACGGCCGCGGCCGTCTCGTACTTCAGCGGCGCCACGCCCACCAGGTTCTGCACCGCCACGTCGCGCTCGGCGTCGGTCAGGCCCTCGGCGGCCAGCGTCCGCAGCACCTTCCACAGGTCCTCCAGCGCCGGCCCCGTGGACTCCGTGTCCACCGAACCGCTGATGGCGAGCATCGCGGCACCCGTGCCGTCAGCGGAGGAGCGCAGCACCTGCCCGAAGGCCCGTACGCCGTAGGTGTAGCCCTTCTCCTCGCGCAGCACGCGGTCCAGGCGGGAGGTGAGCGTGCCGCCCAGGCAGTACGTGCCGAGCACCTGGGCCGGCCAGACGCGGTCGTGCCGGTCGGCGCCGATGCGGCCGATCAGCAGCTGCGTCTGGACGGCGCCGGGGCGGTCGACGACGACCACGCGGCCGCGGTCGTCGGCGGTGATGGGCGAGGCGGCCACCGGCTCGGCGGCGGAGCCGGTCCAGGCGCCGAGGGTGTCCTCCAGCGCCGCGTCGAGGTCCACCCCGGTGAAGTCGCCGACGACGACGGCGGTGGCCGTGGCGGGGCGTACGTGCGCCTCGTAGAAGGCGCGGACCGCGGCGGCGTCGATGCGCGCCACCGTCTCCTCGGTGCCCTGGCGCGGCCGGGACATCCGGGAGGTGGCCGGGAACAGCTCCTTGGAGAGGGCCATTGCGGCACGCCGGGCCGGGTTGGCCAGCTCGTGCGGGATCTCGTCCAGGCGGTTCCGCACCAGGCGCTCGACCTCGCTGTCCGGGAAGGCCGGGGCGCGCAGGGCGTCGGCGAGCAGGCCGAGCGCCTTGACGAGGCGGGAGGCGGACACCTCGAGGGAGACGCGGATACCGGGGTGGTCCGCGTGTGCGTCCAGAGTGGCGCCGCAGCGCTCCAGCTCGGCGGCGAACTCCTCGGCGTCGTGCTTGTCGGTGCCCTCGGAGAGGGCCCGCGCCATGATCGTGGCGACGCCGTCCAGGCCCTCGGGCTCGGCGTCCAGCGGCGCGACGAGGTTGATCTCGACGGCCACGACCTGCTGGCCCGGGCGGTCGGCGCGCAGCACCGTCAGGCCGTTGCCGAGCGCGCCGCGCACCGGGGCCGGGAACGCCCACGGCTTCGGCTGCCCGGCCTGCGGCTGCGGGTGGAAGGTCATGGTCGGGGTCACGGCGTCGGTCACTGGGCCGCCTCCTCGGTCTTGGTCTCGGTCTCGTTCTGGACGGCGGCAGCGGCGGCTTCCGTCTCCCCGGCGGCCGCGCCCTCGGCGGACCGGGTCGGCTCGTAGACCAGTACCGCGCGGTTGTCGGGGCGCAGCCGGGCCGCGGCGACCGCCTTGACCTCCTCCGGAGTGATGTCCAGAAGGCGCTGTACGGCGTTCAGCGCGAGCTGCGGGTCGCCGAACAGCACCGCGTACCGGGCCAGTTCGTCCGCGCGCCCGGCGACCGTCTCCAGGCGGTCCAGCCACTCGCGCTCCAACTGGGCCTGCGCGCGCTCCATCTCCTCGGCGGTCGGGCCCTCCTCGGCGAAGCGCTTCAGTTCCTCGTCGACGGCCCGCTCGATGGCGGGCACCTCCACGCCGGCCGACGTCTTCGCGTCCAGCCAGCCCAGCGAGGGCGCGCCCGCCAGGCGCAGCAGGCCGAAGCCCGCCGCGACGGCCGTGCGGTCGCGGCGCACCAGGCGGTTGTAGAGCCGGGAGGACTCGCCGCCGCCCAGGATCGTCAACGCGACGTCCGCGGCGTCAGCCTCTCGGGTGCCGTCGTGCGGCAGCCGGTACGCCGCCATGAGGGCGCGCGAGGGCACCTCCTCGTGCACGACCTCGCGCAGCTCCTTGCCCATGATCTCGGGCAGCGAGCCGTCCCGCGGCGGTTGCTTGCCGTCGTGGCCGGGGATGGACCCGAAGTACTTCTCGACCCAGGCGAGGGTCTGCTCGGGGTCGATGTCGCCCACGATGGACAGCACGGCGTTGTTGGGCGCGTAGTACGTGCGGAAGAAGTTCCGCGCGTCCTCCAGGGAGGCGGCGTCCAGGTCGGCCATGGAGCCGATGGGCGTGTGGTGGTACGGGTGGCCCTCGGGGTAGGCCATCGCCGTCAGCTTCTCGAACGCGGTCCCGTACGGCACGTTGTCGTACCGCTGGCGGCGCTCGTTCTTCACCACGTCGCGCTGGTTCTCCAGCGACTCCTCGTCCAGTGCGGCCAGCAGCGAACCCATCCGGTCCGCCTCCAGCCACAGGGCGAGCTCCAGCTGGTGCGCCGGCATGGTCTCGAAGTAGTTCGTGCGCTCGAAGCTCGTGGTGCCGTTGAGCGAGCCGCCGGCGCCCTGCACCAGCTCGAAGTGACCGTTGCCCTTGACCTGCGCCGAACCTTGGAACATCAGGTGCTCGAAGAGGTGCGCAAGGCCCGTGCGGCCCTTCACCTCGTGGCGGGAGCCGACGTCGTACCACAGGCAGACCGCCGCGACGGGGGTCAGGTGGTCCTCCGAGAGCACCACGCGCAGGCCATTGGCCAGCCGGTGCTCGGTCGCTGTCAGGCCGCCGGAGCCGGCTTGTTCTGTGGCCGTGTGACCCATGGGCATGTACGTCCCTTCGATCCGCTTGCGAGGAAGTTCTGTCACTGTATGCAAGCGCGCAGGCATCTGGCGAAGTTCCCACCCGGCACCCCCGCCGGATGGAGATTCCCCGGATCGGGGCGCTCCGCACCTGCGTTCCGTTCTGGTGTTCGCCGCCTTTCGTGCGGTTTCCGGACTCGGCACGAGCGTCGCTCGCGGGGCTCCGGAGACCGGTCGGGGCCGGTGCGCAGGGGCGTTACGGACGGGTCGCGGTCGGCGATGTCAGTGCGGCGGTCCACAATGGTCCGCGACAGGTTCGGCCGTTGAGCGCGCCGGAGCACGGCAGATCCCGGCAGACTCAGCCGTCGGGCCTGCCCCGGCAGGGGACGCGAGCACCGCGCCGACCTGCCGGTCCAGCAGACGCCGTAGCCGTAAGCGAAGCAGAGTTCGAGCGAAGGAGCCGCAGCCGCGATGGCCCGCCGCAGCACGAAGACCCCGCCGTCAGGGGGCACACCGGAGCCTCAGGACTTCGAGGAGCGGATCCTCGACATCGACGTCGTCGATGAGATGCAGGGTTCCTTCCTGGAGTACGCGTATTCGGTCATCTACTCGCGCGCCCTGCCCGACGCACGCGACGGCCTCAAGCCCGTACACCGCCGCATCCTGTACCAAATGAACGAGATGGGCCTGCGCCCCGACCGCGGATACGTGAAGTGCGCCCGCGTCGTCGGCGAGGTCATGGGTAAGCTCCACCCGCACGGCGACGCGTCCATCTACGACGCGCTGGTGCGCATGGCGCAGCCCTTCTCCATGCGGCTGCCCCTGGTCGACGGCCACGGCAACTTCGGTTCGCTGGGGAACGACGACCCGCCGGCGGCCATGCGGTACACCGAGTGCCGGATGGACTCCGCGACGTCGCTGATGACGGAGTCGATCGACGAGGACACCGTCGACTTCCAACCGAACTACGACGGTCAGGAGCAGGAGCCCGTCGCCCTCCCGGCGGCCTATCCGAACCTCCTCGTCAACGGCGCCTCCGGCATCGCCGTCGGCATGGCGACGAACATGCCGCCGCACAACCTCGGCGAGGTCATCGCCGCCGCCCGACACCTCATCAAGCATCCGAACGCCGACCTCGAAACGCTGATGCGGTACGTCCCGGGCCCCGACCTGCCCACGGGCGGCCGCATCGTCGGCCTCTCCGGAGTCCGGGACGCGTACGAAAAGGGCCGCGGCACCTTCAAGATCCGCGCCACTGTCTCGGTCGAGAACGTCACGGCGCGCCGCAAGGGCCTGATCGTCACCGAACTGCCCTTCACGGTCGGCCCCGAGAAGGTCATCTCCAAGATCAAGGACCTGGTCGGCTCGAAGAAGCTGCAGGGCATCGCGGACGTCAAGGACCTCACCGACCGCGAGCACGGCCTCCGCCTGGTCATCGAGATCAAGAACGGCTTCAACCCCGAAGCCGTCCTGGAGACGCTGTACAAGCTCACTCCCATGGAGGAGTCCTTCGGCATCAACAACGTCGCGCTGGTCGACGGCCAGCCGCTGACGCTGGGCCTGAAGGAGCTCCTGGAGGTCTACGTCGACCACCGCTTCAACGTGGTGCGCCGGCGCAGCGAGTTCCGCCGCGGCAAGAAGAGCGACCGCCTGCACCTCGTCGAGGGCCTGCTCACCGCGCTGGTCGACATCGACGAGGTCATCCGCCTCATCCGCTCCAGCGAGAACAGCGCGGAGGCCAAGCAGCGGCTGATCGAGCGCTTCGGGCTGAGCGAGATCCAGACGCAGTACATCCTCGACACCCCGCTGCGCCGCCTCACCAAGTTCGACCGCATCGAGCTGGAGTCCGAGCGCGACACCCTCCGCGCCGACATCGAGAAGCTGACCAAGATCCTCGATTCCGACGCCGAGCTGCGCAAGCTGGTCTCCTCCGAACTGGCCTCGGTCGCCAAGAAGTACGGCAGCGAGCGCCGCACGGTCCTGCTGGAGTCCTCCGGCGCGGCCGCCGCCGCTGCGGTGCCGCTGGAGGTCGCCGACGACCCCTGCCGCGTCCTGCTGTCCTCCACGGGGCTGCTGGCGCGTACGGCGGGCGGCGAGGGCTCCTTCGACACCGACGCCAAGCGTGCCAAGCACGACGTCATCGTCTCCGCCGTCCCGGCCACGGCCCGCGCCGAGGTCGGCGCGGTCACCTCCGCCGGGCGGCTGCTGCGGCTGTCGGTCATCGATCTGCCGCAATTGCCGGAGACGGCCGCCACACCCAGTCTGTCCGGCGGCGCGAAGATCTCCGAGTTCCTCACCCTCGACGACGGCGAGGAGCTGGTCTGCCTGACCACCCTCGACGAGTCCTCACCCGGCCTCGCCCTCGGCACGGAACAGGGCGTGGTCAAGAGAGTCGTGCCGGACTACCCGGCCAACAAGGAGGAGTTGGAGGTCATCTCCCTCAAGGACGGTGACCGCGTCGTCGGCGCCGTCGAGCTGCGCACCGGCGAGGAGGACCTGGTCTTCATCAGCGACGAGGCCCAACTGCTCCGTTACCCGGCCGCGCAGGTACGTCCGCAGGGCCGCGCCGCCGGCGGCATGGCCGGCATCAAGCTCGCCGACGGCGCGAAGGTCATCTCCTTCACCGCCGTCGACCCGGCCGCCGACGCGGTGGTCTTCACCGTCTCCGGCTCGCACGGCACGCTGGACGACTCCATCAGTACCGCCAAGCTCACCCCCTTCGACCAGTACCCGCGCAAGGGCCGGGCGACCGGCGGCGTCCGCTGCCAGCGCTTCCTGAAGGGCGAGGACCATCTCACCCTGGCCTGGGCCGGCGCCGCACCGGCCCGCGCCGCGGACGCCAAGGGCAGCCCGGTGCCCCTCCCGGACCCGGACCCGCGCCGCGACGGCTCGGGCGTCCCGCTCACCAAGAAGGTGGCTACGGTGGCTGGGCCGGTTTAGGAACCACTCAGGGACGGTTTTTGGGGATCGGGGCGCCCTCTGGCAGGGGGCGCCTCGTTCCTGGCCCGGTGCTCGACGCCGTACGGCACTTCGGTGGCGTGCGGCGCCGGGTCCCGAGAGGCTTGTGGCGTGCGGCGCCGGGCCTCGGAGGCTCGGCGCGCGTGGCTCGGCTCGGCGTGCGTAGCTCGGCTTGTCGCTTACGCCTCCGCCGCGAATGCCTCGTCTTCCTCCGTCGTGTCCGGTTCCTCGTCGGAGGCGGTCGACGGTACGTACCGCAGCACTCCCCACATCGTGTGCGGGTCGGTCTCCTCGGGCGCGGTGTCGCGGCAGGCGTCCAGGCCCTTCCGCAGCGCCGGCGCGTCGATACCGGAGCCGATGAGCACGAGCTGCGTCAGCCGCTCCTCCCCCTCTGCCCACGGCCCGGGATAGAAGCGCAGAAAACCACCCACCGCGTGCACGGTGAACTTCTGCTCGCTGCCCGCCACCCCGAAGTGCACGAACCCCTTGATGCGGTACAGCCCGGCCGGCCGCGCGTCCAGGAACTCCATCAACCGCCGCGGATGCATCGGCTCGGCCGAGGTGAACTCCACGGTGTCGTATCCGGCGTGCAGATGACGCCGGTGCCCGTGCCCCTTGCAACTCTCCCCGTGGGCACCCCCTTCGTGCGCCGCACACTCCTCGTGCTCGTCGTGTTCCTCGTGCTCGACCTCCTCCCTGAGCAGGTCCTCGAAGGACAGCTGGCCCTCGGCCACGCCTTCCCTGGGCCGGCGTTCGAAGAGCAGCTCCGGATCGACCCGCCCGTGCGCCGCGGGCACGACCGGTGTACCGGGCGCCAGCTCGCCGAGGGTGCCCAGCAGCTCCGCTCGCCGCGCGTCGCCGATCCGGTCGGCCTTGTTGAGGACCACCAGGTCCGCGATGCCCAGGTGCCGGTCCAGCTCAGGGTGGCGAGCGCGCGTGCCCTCGAACTCCGCCGCGTCGACCACCTCGACCAGCCCGCCGTACACGATCCGGTCGCTCTCGCTCGCCAGGATCATCCGGATCAGCTCCTGCGGCTCGGCCAAGCCACTGGCTTCGATGACGATGACGTCGATGTGGGAGGACGGGCGCGCCAGCCGCTCCAGGTACGTGTCCAGCTCGCTCGTGTCGACCGCGCAGCACAGGCACCCGTTCCCCAGCGACACCATCGAGTCGACCTGGCCCGCGACCAGCATCGCGTCGATCTCGATCGCCCCGAAGTCGTTGACGACCGCCCCGATCCGGGTGCCGCCGCTCCGGCTCAGCAGATGATTGAGCAGGGTGGTCTTGCCGGACCCGAGGAACCCGGCGAGCACGACGACCGGGATCTGCCGCGACACGGAGTCCCCGGCGGTCGGGGCCGGGTCCTGACCCGGAGCCGGGTCCTGGCCCGGAGCCGGGCTCGGGCCCGCTGCCGCTCGGACGGTCTCCTGGTCCCGGCCGTCCGAGGCACGGGTGGCCGCGGCGGGGGTGGCCGGGCCAGGAGTGGCCGAGTGCTGCGTACTGGTCAAGGGGGCGCCTCCAGCGTGTCCGGTCGGTCCGCGTACACCCGCCGGCTCCGGCCGCGGCGTACATCGATCGAGCGTGGCGGGCACGGACCCGGCAGGCAGCGGTCGCTACGGAGCGGATTGCTGTCCGGAGGATCTGGACGATCTTCGGGCCCGTCGCCGGCTCCAGGATATTGGCGCCACGTCCGGCGCCCGAGCCACGCCGGTCCTCCCCGGATGCACGGCAGGTATCGGCTCCGCCGATCGGGTGCCCGGCAGGAGACAGAAGGCGGGAAATGTGCGGAGCACTCCGGCGAGGACAGGCCATTGCCGCCCCGCTGCCCGTCGGCGTCGCGCTCCTCAGGTTAGGCTCACCTTTGTGAGTACCTGCGCAACCGCTTCCCGCATGGCGGCCGAACCTCTGGCCGGCACTGCCGCCACCGCCCGGACCTGGCTGCTCGTCGAGCAGAGCGGCCCCTGGGGTGCCCAAGCGCTCACCGACAGTCACCTCGACCCGATCGTCGGCCGAGCCCTGGAGGCCGCCACCGCGAACACCGGCGTACGCGTCGCGTTGATCCGCCGTCCCGGCCGGCACGCCGACCGCGGCGCGAGCGCGCTGCGCCGGGTCTTCGTCGCGCACACGGCCCCCGGCCACTCCTGGATCCGCACGGCACGGATCGCCGACCCCGGCACGCTCCTTCATCTGGACTTCGCGGCGCTGGGCGCGGGAACGCACGGCGGCCTCTGGGAGCCGTACGCGGGCCGGCCGCCGGTCCTCGTGTGCACCAACGGCAAGCGCGACCGCTGCTGTGCCGTGCTGGGCCGGCCGCTCGCCGCGGAGCTTGCGGCGGACGGCATGGAGGCATGGGAGGTCACGCACATCGGTGGTCATCGCTTCTCCCCCACGCTCTTCGTGCTGCCGTACGGATACGCATACGGCCGGGCGGAGGCGCCGCTCGTCAAGGACGCCGTCGTCGCGGCGCGCGAGGGCCGGGTGGTCACCGACCACTGCCGCGGCCGCTCCACCTGGGACCGTCCGGCGCAGGCCGCCGATCTCGCGGTCCGCGAGCTGATCGGCGAGGACCGCGCCGACGCCCTCGACGTCACTCGGACCGAGAGCAACTCCTCCGGCGAGGGAACGCCGCCGTCCTGGGCCCTCACGCTCGCCCACGCCGACGGCCGCGCCTGGCGCGTCACCGTCGAGCAGTGCGCCGGCGACACCCCCGCCCCGGCCAGCTGCGGAGCCTCCGCCATTCCTCCCGCACTCATGTCCGTCACCGACATCACTGCCCTCACCCCCGCCATCGCCGCCCCGTGATCGTCACGTTCTGTGACCATGGCTGAAGATTAGAGCGATTCCGCCCGGCCGTGGCGGGCCTGTGGATAACTTTCGGCGGGGCCGCCGGCGAACGCGCGGGCCCGGCGATTACCCGAGCCACCGCCGACCCGCTTACTGTTCGTTCGTATGGGCGACAACGGCGAGGAGAGGGCGAGCGGCCCCGGCGCGGCAGGTGAGCCGCGCGGCGGCGGCCGGGCCCGGTTGCGACTGCGCTGGCCGCGCCGCGTGTTCGCACAGGTCCTGCTCGTGCAGCTGGCCATCGCCGCCGGCGTGACCGCGCTGGCGACCGGCCTTTTTCTCGCGCCGCTCAGCGCCCAGCTGGACGACCAGGCCATGCGCCGCGCCCTGGCCATCGCGCAGACCACCGCCGCCCAGCCGCGCCTGGGCGACGCGCTGAAGGCGTCCCGCCCCTCCCCCGGCGGCCCGGTTCAGGCGGCCGCCGAGCGGATCCGGCGGGCCACCGGCGCCGAGTACATCGTGATCATGGACGAGCGCGGCGTGCGCTGGTCGCACACCGATCCGGAAGAGATCGGCCGGCACGTCTCCACCGATCCCAGCGCCGCCCTCGCCGGCCGGGAGGTCATGCAGATCGACGAGGGCACCCTCGGCCGCTCGGCACGGGGCAAGGTGCCGCTGCGGGACGACCACGGCGGCATCATCGGCGCCGTCTCGGTCGGCATCGCGTACGAGAGCGTGCAACAGCGGCTCCTGTCGACCGTGCCCGACCTGCTGGCGTACGCGGGCGGGGCGCTCGCCGTGGGCGCGCTGGCCGCGTACCTCGTCGCGCGCCGGCTCCAGCGCCGCACGCACGACCTGGCCTTCTCCGACATCTCCGCGCTGCTCGCCGAGCGGGAGGCCATGCTGCACGGGATCCGCGAGGGGTTCGTCGCGCTGGACCGGTACGGGCGCATCCGGCTGATGAACGACGAGGCGCAGCGGCTGCTCGACCTGCGCGCGGAGGACACCGGCCGCCCCCTGGACACCGTCCTGCCCCCGGGCCGGACGACGGACGTGCTGGCGGGCCGGGCCTCCGGCGCCGACCTGCTCACCGTCAGCGGACAGCGGGTCCTGGTGGCCAACCGGATGCCGACCGACGACGGCGGCGCCGTGGTCACCCTGCGGGACCGTACGGAGCTGGAGCGGCTGGGCCGTGAGCTGGACGGTACGCGGGGCCTGATCGACGCGCTGCGCGCCCAGGACCACGAGCACGCCAACCGGCTGCACACGCTCCTCGGGCTGCTGGAGCTGGGGCTGTACGAGGAAGCGGTGGAGTTCGTGACGCACGCGGTCGGTGTGCACCGGGCGACCGCCGAGCAGGTCACCGAGCGCGTGCACGACCCGTTGCTGGCGGCGCTGCTGGTGGGGAAGGCGACCGTCGCCGCCGAGCGCGGCGTCTCGCTGAGCATGGCTCCGGCGACCCGGCTGCCGGACCGGGTGGTCGACCCGCACGGTCTCGTCACGGTGGTCGGCAATCTGGTCGACAACGCGCTGGACGCGGCGGCCGGCGGGCGGGACGGGCAGGTCGAGGTGGAGGTGCGCGCCGAGGGCCGCACGGCAATCGTGCGGGTCAGCGACAACGGCCCCGGTGTGCCGCGCGAGCGGCGCCAGGAGATCTTCACGGAGGGCTGGACCACGAAGGAGCCGCCGGCACACGGGCAGCGCGGTATCGGGCTGGTTCTCGTGCGGCGACTGGCCGAGCGCTACGGGGGCAGCGCCGAGGTGGACGACCGGCCGGGCGGCGGCGCACGGTTCACCGTGACGCTCCCCGACGCGCTCGCGGACGCCCTGTCCGAGACGCATGCCTCCGGTGCGGCCGGGGAATCACTGCCGGATCCTCTCGGGGGTGCCCGATGATCGACGTACTCGTCGTCGACGACGACGTCCGGGTGGCCGGGATCAACGCGGCGTACGTCGCGAAGATCGCCGGTTTCCGGGTCGTCGCGCAGGCGCACACTGCCGCCGAGGCGCTGGCCGTGCTGGAGAGCACGGCCGTCGACCTCATCCTGCTGGACCACTACCTCCCGGACGAGACGGGCCTGCAGCTCGTGGCCCGGCTGCGGCAGCGCGGCCTGCACACGGACGTGATCATGGTGACGGCGGCGCGTGACGTCGCCACCGTACGGGCCGCGATGCGGCACGGTGCGCTCCAGTACCTGGTGAAGCCGTTCACGTTCGCCGGGCTGCGTTCGAAGCTGGAGGGATACGCGGCGCTGCGGCGGACCTTCGAGGACGGCGGGCAGGCCGAACAGTCCGAGGTGGACCGGATCTTCGGGGCGCTGGGTGCCGCCAACGCCGGTCCGGCCGAGCTGCCCAAGGGACACTCGACGGCGACGGCCGACCGCGTACGGTCCGTCCTGCGCTCCGCCGAGACCCCGTTGTCGGCACAGGAGGTGGCGCGGCGGGCCGGCCTCAGCCGGCAGACCGCACAGCGGTATCTGAAGCTCTTGGAGCGGGCCGGGCGGGTCAAGCTGACGCTCCGGTACGGCGAGACGGGCCGGCCGGAGCATCGGTACGACTGGGTCTGAGCCGGGCCACAAGCCCCGCCAGGGCCGTCGTACGGCCTTATGCCGCCCCTGGGTTGTGTACGGCCTCACGCCGCCCCCGCGCCCGTCAGAGCCCGTACCTCCGTCTCCGCGTGGCGGGCGGCCCCGTCCGGCGCCTCCGCAGAGGTGACCGTACCGAGCCAGCCGAACAGGAAGCCCAGCGGGATGGAGACGAGGCCGGGGTTCTCCAGGGGGAAGAGCTGGAAGTCCATCCCGGGGAAGATCGCCGCAGGATTCCCGGAGACGACCGGTGACAGCGCCACGAGGACGAGTGCGGGGAGCAGCCCTCCGTAGACGGACCAGATCGCTCCCCGGGTGGTGAAGCGGCGCCAGAAGAGGGAGTAGAGCAGCACGGGGAGGTTCGCCGAAGCGGCGACCGCGAAGGCGAGGCCGACGAGGAAGGCGACGTTGAGGTCCTGGGCGAGCAGGGCGAGGCCGATGGCCACCGCCCCGACGCCGGCCGCGGCGATGCGGGCGACGGCGACCTCGCGGGAGGCCGCGCCCCGTTCGAGGCGGCCGCCGCGCCGGAGCGCGCCGTACAGGTCGTGCGCGACCGAGGCCGAGGAGGCGAGGGTGATGCCCGCGACGACGGCCAGGATCGTGGCGAAGGCGATCGCTGCGACCACGGCGAACAGGATCGTTCCGCCAGTGGAGTCGGGGCCGCCTCCCAGGTCGAGGGCGAGCAGCGGTACGGCGGTGTTGCCGGCCGGGTTGGCGGCCCGTACCGCGCCGGTCCCGAGGACGGCCGCCGCTCCGAAGCCGAGCACGATCGTCATCAGGTAGAAGCTGCCGATGAGCCCGATGGACCACACCACGGAGCGGCGGGCGGCGCGGGCAGTGGGCACGGTGTAGAAGCGCGACAGGATGTGCGGCAGGCCCGCGGTACCGAGGACCAGCGCGAGCCCGAGGCTGAGGAAGTCCAGCTGAGCGGTCCAGCTGCCGCCGTACTTGAGGCCCGGGGCGAGGAAGTCCGTGCCGTGGCCGCTCCGTTGCGCCGCGGTGGTGAGCAGCGTGCCGAGGTCCCCGTGGAAGCGGACCAGCACGAGGGCGGTCAGCGCGATGGCGCCGCCCATGAGGAGCACGGCCTTGATGATCTGGATCCAGGTCGTGGCCCGCATGCCGCCGCCGATGACGTAGAAGACCATCAGGGCGCCGACGCCGACCACAGTCCACGTACGTGCCACTTGGCTCGTCCCGCCGAGCAGGAGGGCGACCAGGCTGCCCGCGCCGACCATCTGGGCGACGAGGTAGAGCACGGAGACGGTGACGGACGAGACGCCCGCGGCGATCCGGACGGGGCGGCGGCGCATACGGGCGGCGACCACGTCGGCGAGGGTGAAGCGGCCGCAGTTGCGCACCAGTTCGGCCACGAGGAAGAGCACGAGGAGCCAGGCGACGAGGAAGCCCACGGAGTACAGCAGGCCGTCGTACCCGAAGAGGGCGATGAGGCCGGAGATGCCGAGGAAGGACGCCGCCGACATGTAGTCACCGGCGATGGCGAAACCGTTCTCCATGGGCGAGAAGAGCCTGCCCCCGGCGTAGAACTCCTCGGCGGAACCGTGCCGTCGGCGGCCGGCCCAGGCCGTGACCGCGAGGGTCGCGGCCACGAAGGCGCTGAAGAGGACGAGGGCCAGGATCTGGTGGTCATCGGTCGCCACCGAAGCGGCGAGGGCGGACGGGCGGCCGGTCAACGGAGGTTTCCTCCTGTCATCTCCTGGGTCTCCCAGCGCAGATCGAGCGCGGCCCGGTCCCGGCGCAGGCGGGCATGGCGGGCGTACGCCCAGGTGAGGACGAAGGTCGTGACGAACTGCCCGAGTCCGGCCAGCATGGCGACGTTGAGCGGGCCCATCACCTGGCGGGCCATCAGGCCGGGGGCGGTGACGGCCGCGATGACGTACGCGAGGTACCAGGTCAGGAAGAGGGCCGTGGCGGGCATGACGAAGCTGCGGTAGCGGCGGCGCACTTCCTGGAAGGCGGCGCTGCGCTGGACGGTGAGATACACCTCGGCGTGCGTCGGCTCCCCGGGGGCGTCCGCGCGCTGCGCCGGGAGGCTCGGCCACGACAGGTCGGGGCCGTCCTCCGCCGCGGCCTCGGCCGTCCCGCGCTCCTCATCGTCCGCGTCCGCGCGCTGCGCCGGCACACCGCCGTCCTCCCGCCCGGCCGCTCCCTGATCGCCCTGTCCGGAGGCGGGGGTGTCGTACCAGGGGTCGTCGAGCCGTACGGCTCCGGCCGGGCGGCCGTCGCGCTTCTCCACCAGGCATCTCCTTGTTCCGCGGCCTGTCTGGCCGTGCGCCCAAGGATGGACAGACTCGGTGGTTCCCGGACATCCATTGCGAATCCTTCACCCCATCAGGTGACGGACCAACTGGGAGGATTGAGTGCCGGCCACGCGGCACGGAGACGCACGGAGGGCCGTCCCCCCAGAGGCGGACGGCCCTCGTGCGACAGCGGGGATCAGGTGTCGATGCGCGAGCGGTCCAGGGACGCTGCGGAGTCGGTGATGAACCCCTTGCGCGGCGCGACCTCATTGCCCATGAGCAGGTCGAACGCCTTCTCCGCGGCCTCGAGGTCGCTGATGTTGATCCGGCGCAGGGTGCGGTGGCGCGGGTCCATCGTGGTCTCGGCGAGCTGGTCGGCGTCCATCTCGCCCAGGCCCTTGTAGCGCTGGATGCTGTCCTTGAAACGGACGTTCTTGCGCTGGAGTTCCAGCAGGGTCTGCCGCAGCTCGTTGTCCGAGTACGTGTAGATGTACTTGTCCTGGCCCTTCTTGGGGTTGATCAGCTCCACGCGGTGCAGCGGCGGCACGGCGGAGAAGACCCGGCCCTGTTCGATCATCGGGCGCATGTACCGCTGGAAGAGCGTGAGCAGCAGCGTACGGATGTGCGCGCCGTCGACATCGGCGTCGGCGAGGAAGATGACCTTGCCGTAGCGGGCCGCGTCGATGTCGAAGGTGCGGCCCGAACCGGCCCCTATGACCTGGATGATCGCGCCGCATTCGGCGTTCTTCAGCATGTCCGAGACGGAGGACTTCTGAACGTTCAGGATCTTGCCGCGGATCGGCAGCAGCGCCTGGAACTCGGAATTGCGCGCGAGCTTGGCCGTACCGAGCGCCGAGTCGCCCTCGACGATGAACAGTTCGCTGCGGTCCACGTTGTCGCTGCGGCAGTCGGCGAGCTTCGCGGGCAGCGAGGAGGACTCCAGCGCGGTCTTCCTGCGCTGCGCCTCCTTGTGCTGCCGGGCCGCGATGCGCGTACGGGCAGCCGCGACGGCCTTGTCCAGTACGGCGCGGGCCTGCGCCTTCGCGTCGCGCTTCGTGGAGGTCAGGAACGCCTTCAGCTCCTTGGCCACCACGTTGGCGACGATCCGGTTGGCCGCCGACGTGCCGAGTACTTCCTTGGTCTGGCCCTCGAACTGGGGCTCGGCCAGCCTTACGGTGACGACCGCCGTGAGCCCTTCGAGGGCGTCGTCCTTGACGATGTCGTCCTCGGCGACGCGCAGCAGCTTGGACGAGCGCAGCACTTCATTGACCGTCTTGGTCACGGAGCGTTCGAAGCCGCTGACGTGGGTGCCGCCCTTCGGGGTGGCGATGATGTTCACGAACGACTTGACGGTCGTGTCGTACCCGGTGCCCCAGCGCAGCGCGATGTCCACGCCCAGCTCACGGGTGACCTCGGTGGGCGTCATGTGCCCGCGGTCGTCCAGGACCGGCACCGTCTCCTTGAAGGTGCCCTGCCCCGAGAGGCGCAGCACGTCACAGACGGCCTTGTCCTGGGCGAGGTACTCGCAGAACTCGCTGATGCCGCCGTCGTAG
Source organism: Streptomyces purpurogeneiscleroticus (assembly GCF_020024005.1). Taxonomy (NCBI): domain Bacteria; kingdom Bacillati; phylum Actinomycetota; class Actinomycetes; order Kitasatosporales; family Streptomycetaceae; genus Streptomyces; species Streptomyces purpurogeneiscleroticus. The sequence goes on along the minus strand of NZ_NHSG01000277.1, from coordinate 8,412 downwards.
TGGAAGGTCTCCTCGCTCGGCCCCTCGGTCTCGATGCCGCGCTCATCCCGTACGACGAGCGTGAGGCCGGGCACGAGGAAGGCGGTCTGGCGGGCGCGGGCGTGCAGCGTCTCCAGGGAGAGCTTGGCGTCCTTCAGGAAGATCTGGCGGTCCGCCCAGTAGCGCACCCGGGTGCCCGTGCGGGTCTTCGGGATGCGCTTGCCCTTGACGAGGCCGCCGGTGGGGTCGAAGGGGGCATCGGGGCCCGACTCGGTGAAGATGCCGGGGACGCCTCGCCGGAAGCTGATGGAGTGCGTCTTGGAGCTGCGGTCGACCTCGACGTCCAGGCGGGCGGAGAGTGCGTTGACCACGGAGGCACCGACGCCGTGCAGGCCGCCGGAGGCCGCGTAGGAGCCGCCGCCGAACTTGCCGCCGGCGTGCAGCTTGGTCATGACGACCTCGACGCCGCTGAGGCCGGTTTTGGGCTCGACATCGACGGGGATGCCGCGGCCGTTGTCCTGGACCTCCACGGAGCCGTCCTCGTGCAGGACGACCTCGATGCGGTCGCAGTAGCCGCCCAGCGCCTCGTCGACGGAGTTGTCGATGATTTCCCACAGGCAGTGCATCAGGCCGCGGCTGTCGGTGGACCCGATGTACATGCCGGGGCGCTTGCGGACGGCCTCCAGGCCCTCCAGGACGAGCAGATGCCGCGCGGTGTAGTTGGATCCGTCCCGGTCTGCCCCGGTCAGCACGGCGGTGGACGGCACGGACATCTCGGCGGTCACGCGGTTCGCTCCTCGCTGAATTTCTGGTGGTCCGCGTTCCGCGGACCCTGTGTGTGGCGGTGTCGCCGGTCAGAGGGTACCGAGGCCAGGTAGAGCCGATGTGACGCCACCCGTAAGCGGGCCCATGCTAGTAGAGTTTCGTTCGTACGTTCTATTCCTCGTGTGGGTGACGTGAACATCACGTTCCCTTCGAGGCATGAACCATTTAGGCTCCGGGCACGTCCTCATCAACGACCGGCAACCCAGCCGGGAGGACAGGCCCGACCGACACTTGAATCAGACCACCACGCAATACGGCTCATTCGCCGCCAACCGGCAGCACCCGGCCACCCCGGAAAAAATTTTTCGAGGAAAAGCCACGAGCGGGAACGTTTTCGGCCTGGTTGGATGTTGACCCTGGTACGACAGCTCGTCGAGCTAGAGAAGAGGCGACGTGACTACTGTTCTGACCCCCGCGAGCCCGCTGACGGCCGCTGACCGCTGCGACCGCTGCGGCGCACAGGCATACCTGCGCGTCGTCCTGATGTCCGGCGGCGAACTGCTCTTCTGCGCTCACCACGGGCGCAAGTTCGAGCCAGAACTCAAGAAGATCGCCGCGGAGATACAGGACGAGACGGAGCGGCTGACCGCCTCTCCGGCGTCCGCGTCCGATGAGGAACGCTGACACATCGCACCGACGACGAGCGAGTAGCGGCTACGAGCCGTGCGCGGGCGGTTTCACCCGGTACCCACCGGGGAGACCGCCCGCACTCGTACTCACATCGGTGTCCTTCGGCGTCCGACCTTCGTGATCCGTCACGAGGACCGGCACGCCCCGTCCTACGCTGCCCCCTCAGAGGATTTCCCGGGGTACTGAGCGGCTCTTGAGCCGCTCCCCGACCCCTTGGCCCCAGCCGCTCCCCGCGGCCGCTCTCAGCCGCCCTGGGCCATCACCGCTTGCTTGGCGGCCGAGACACGCGTGTAGACGCCCGGCTTTCCCGGCTCTCCGCAGCCGGTGCCCCAGGAGACCAGCCCCACGAGCCGCCCGTTCGCCACGAGCGGTCCGCCGCTGTCCCCCTGACAGGCGTCGTGCCCGCCCTGCTGCGTGCCCGCGCAGAGCATCGAGCCGCCGTCGTACGTGCCGTCCACGCTCTTCGGGTACGCACGCTTGCAGGCGGAGTCCTGCATGACCTGCACCCGTGCCGCGCGCAGCACCGAGGAATACGTACCGTTGCCGGTCGTGTCGCCCCAGCCGTAGACCGAGGCGCCCGTGCCCGGCTGGTACGCGCGATCACCGAGGCCCGCCATCGGCAGCGCGTAACTGCTCGGCGTCATGCCGCGCAGCTTCACGATGGCGAAGTCCCCCGCGTTCGTCGTGGCGTCGTACTCGGGGTTGATCCAGACCCTGCTCGTCGCCAGCTCCCTGCCCGTACGGCCGCGCAGGTCGGTGCGGCCGACGATCACCCGCAGGTCCTTCACCTGGGCCGGGGACGCGCCCAGCACGTCCTTGCCCATGCAGTGCGCTGCCGTGAGCACCGTCGAGGGTCCCACCAGGACGCCTCCGCAGAACTGCCCGGAGCGTTCGTTCCCGAAGCGTTCGCGGCTCGCCAGTGCGACGACCCAGGGGCTGGAGGAGCTCTGCACCTGCCGTCCCCCGACGATGACGCTGTCGGCGGCGGCCGGCCCCGGCACTCCGAGTGCGGCGACGGCCGGCGCGATGGCGGCGAGGACCGTGGTGACAGCGCGGGTGCGGATGCCCATACCGACTCCTGACTCTGGGGGAGCATTCGTACACCCACAGTGAGTCAGTTGGCCGAGTGCCGCACCCCGGACACGCCGGAGCCCGGCCACTCCACGGGCGGAGTGACCGGGCCCACATGCCCGCTGACCTGGGACGTCAGTCCAGGTAGTCGCGCAGCACCTGAGAACGCGAGGGGTGCCGCAGCTTGGACATCGTCTTGGACTCGATCTGGCGGATACGCTCGCGCGTGACGCCGTAGACCTTGCCGATCTCGTCCAGCGTCTTGGGCTGGCCGTCGGTGAGGCCGAAGCGCATCGAAACGACGCCCGCCTCACGCTCCGAGAGCGTGTCAAGGACCGAGTGGAGCTGTTCCTGCAGAAGAGTGAAGCTGACCGCGTCGGCCGGCACGACGGCCTCGGAGTCCTCGATGAGGTCACCGAACTCGCTGTCACCGTCCTCGCCCAGCGGGGTGTGCAGCGAGATGGGCTCGCGGCCGTACTTCTGGACCTCGATGACCTTCTCGGGGGTCATGTCGAGCTCCTTGGCCAGCTCCTCCGGAGTGGGCTCGCGGCCCAGGTCCTGGAGCATCTGGCGCTGCACACGGGCGAGCTTGTTGATGACCTCGACCATGTGGACAGGGATACGGATCGTCCGCGCCTGGTCGGCCATGGCGCGGGTGATCGCCTGACGGATCCACCACGTCGCGTACGTGGAGAACTTGTACCCCTTGGTGTAGTCGAACTTCTCGACCGCACGGATCAGACCGAGGTTGCCCTCCTGGATCAGGTCCAGGAAGAGCATGCCGCGGCCGGTGTAGCGCTTGGCCAGCGAGACCACGAGGCGGAGGTTGGCCTCCAGCAGGTGGTTCTTGGCGCGGCGGCCGTCCTCGGCGATGATCTCCAGCTCACGCTTGAGCTTCGGCGCGAGCTTGTCGGAGTTCGCCAGCTTGTCCTCGGCGAACAGGCCGGCCTCGATGCGCTTCGCGAGCTCGACCTCCTGCTCGGCGTTGAGCAGCGGGACCTTGCCGATCTGCTTGAGGTAGTCCTTGACCGGGTCGGCGGTGGCGCCGGCCGCGGCGACCTGCTGCGCGGGGGCGTCGTCCTCGTCCTCGTCCGACAGCACGAAGCCCGCGGCCTCGGTGCCCTCGGCCGCCTCGGGCGCATCGCCCTTGCCCGGCGCCGCCGGGGTCTCCTCGACGGTGTCCTCTTCGAGGATCTCGTCGACGGCGTCCTTCTTCGTCTTCTTGGCCGTGGTCTTCTTCGCGGCCGTCTTCTTGGCCGTGGCCTTCTTCGCGGTGGCCTTCTTGGCCGCCGCCTTCTTCGCCGGCGAGGGCTCCGCCTCGGCGCCCGGGCCGTCGGACACCGGGGCGACGGACGCGGCCGCTGCCGCGGTGGTCTTCTTGACCGCGGCGGCCTTGGCCGCGACGGTCTTGGTGGCGGTGCGCTTCGCCGGACTCTTCGCTGCGACGCTCTTGCGGGTGCGCTTGGGCGCCTCTGCGGCACTGACCATCAGCGTCACACCCTCCTCGTCGAGGATTTGGTTGAGGCTGCGCAGAACGTTCTTCCACTGGGTTGGCGGAATCTGGTCAGCCTCGAAGGCCCGACGCACGTCATCGCCGGCGATCTGCCCATCAGCCTTTCCCCGCTCGATGAGCGCCATCACAGACTCGGACTCGGCGATCTCCGGCGGGAGCGTACGGGATGTGCTGGCCGACACGAACAACCTCTCGGAACGATGGAAACGGCTTCCGGCCCCGTCCACTGTGGACCGGAGCCGACGACCGTCGACGGGGTTGGGCCGACGGCGCAGGGGCAACCAGGGAGTTGGGACAGCGCCGCAAGCGGCCGCCGTATTCCCTCCTCGGCTATCACCTCTTAAGTCATCGCGCTTCCCCGCAGAGCGTTACGCCCAATCCGCGTGGCCCGAGTCACACCCCATAACGACGCATTTTGCGCGATCTGGGGCGTACTGGAGAGGAGGAGGCGAGAAGGGAGCCTCGGCGGCCACGAGGGGCGCCGGCCGACCAGGCGGCCGCCCCGCACGGAGACGTGCGGCTCGGCGACCGCCCCACTGGCCCGTACGGCCCGCCGGCACGTACGGGTTCCCTTCCTTGCGTTCGCTGCGTTGCTTCGTCGCGGTATTCGTCGCGCCGGCCACGTCGGCCGCATGCGCTTCCTCGGTTGAGTCGACTGCGTGGGTTGCGTTCCTTGGTGTGCGCGTACGGGTGCGCACCTCGGCTGCGCCGTCTCGCCGCCCTCTTCGCGGAGACGGGTGCGCCACCGCCGGGAGGCGGCCGGTCGCGCAGGGGTGCGGCGTACGGTTTCTTCAGGGCGGGGTGCCTGGGAGTGAGGCGGTTTCGGGGGTGTCAGTGCTCGCGGGGCGCGGGCACCACACGGTCCGCCGCGCCGCTCCCGACCGGTCCCCCGGCCTCGCCGTCGGTCGCAAGGAGCTGACGCATCGCGACCTCGGCGCCTGCCGCGTCGCCCGCACCGATCGCGTCGACGATCTTCATGTGCTGGCCGACGGACGTTTCGGCGGGGTGCTCGCAGCCGAGGGACGAGCCGCCGGAGACCTGGAGCGCCGCGGAGACGATGCCGGAGAGGTGCTCCAGCATGCGGTTGCCCGTGAGCTGGAGGAGCAGCGAGTGGAACTCGGCGTCGGCGCGGGCGAAGGTCAGCGAGTCGCCCTGAGCCGCGGAGTGGCCCATGATCTCGGCCATGTCGGCGAGGCGCTGCTGCACGTCCTCGCGGCCGTGCCCCGCGGCCAGGCGCGCGGCGAGCGGCTCGATGGTCCAGCGCAGCTCGCACAGCTCGCGGCGCTGGTCGTCGCGCTGGGGGCCGTAGGCCCGCCACTCGATGATGTCGGGGTCGAGGAGGTTCCAGTCGCTGACCGGGCGGACCCGGGTACCGACGTTCGGACGCGCGCTGACCAGGCCCTTGGCCTCCAGGACACGCAGCGATTCGCGGACGACGGTGCGGGAGACCTCGAAGCGCTGGCCGATCTCTTCGGGGACGAGCGGACGGTCGGCCCCGAGGTCACCGGAGACGATCATCTGGCCGAGCTGCTGGACGAGTTGGCCGTGCAGGCCACGGCCCCGGCTGCCGGCTGCGCGGCGGCCTACCCGGCCCAGCTCGCTTTCGTGGCCGTCCCACACGGGAGCCACGCGGTCGGTGCGCTCGCCGCCGACGGCGTCGGCGTAGGGGTAGCGGTCGAGCTCGCCCGGGCCGGTCAGGCCGGTGTCGGCGGGGCGAGTCGCGGTCATCATGGTGTGCGCAAGGGTACTCACGCATCCTTTGTCGGCGACGTGCCGGAGCGCCTTGAGGTCTTTGGTGAAAAGCACACGAAAGGGTGATCGCCCATCACCCTACAATTGACGCTTTATCGGAAGGAAGCAGACGCATCACGCAGAGCCCTGGACAGTTCGCGCTGCCGGGATGCGGGAAGCGGCGGGGCCTCGTGAGTACCGCGCTGTTCCGGCCCCTCTGCTCATCTCGTCTTTCGCTGATTCCTCACCTGCACCATCAGCCTTTCGGTCAGGGGTCGCTTGTGCCCTCAACGTGCTCTTCTGTTCAGGGCGGTCAGGGTGTACGCGCACAGCAGGGCCGCGAGCGACAGCGTCAGCGCGCCGGCCACCGGGTGCGTCGCCAGCCGCCAGGCGGCATCGGTCAGCCGGTCGACGCCGGAGGGCCACTCGACCGCGGCCGTCGTCCGTACCCGCGCCGGGAAGCCGACCATCGAACGCGCAGCCGGATCGCTCAACAATCCCTGGATCAGCGGGACCACGGCGACAGGTACCGCCAGTAGCGTCGCCAGTCCCATCGCCGTCGACCGGAAGAGGCCCGCCGCCAGGAGGCCGGTCCATGCGGACCCGATGAGCAGCGCGCCCCAGCCGAATGACAGCAGCGGCCAGTCGGCGACCGCGGGCAACGCCTGCACACCGAAGACATAGCCCACGAGTACGCCGTCGATGACGAGCGAGGCCAGCGCCAGCACGGCCGCGCTCGCCGCGCTGACCAGCAACTTGGCGGCCAGCAGCCGCACACGGCGGGGCACGGAGCCCTGCTCGGGCGCGAGTGCCGGGTACCGGAACTCCTGTCCAAAGGCGAGCGCGCCGATCAGTCCCGCCCCCACCGCGGCGGGCGGGAACGGCAGCCGGTCCGGCCAGCCCATCAGTACGCGGTCGGCCGGTGCGCCGCCAGTGCGCGCCAGTACCCACGTCAGGACGAAGGAGATCGCCAGTACGAGAATGCCTACGACGATTCCCGTACGGTCACTGGCCGCTCGCCGCAGCTCATAACGGACCGGCCAGGCGGGCCCCGGTGCGGACAGTCGCGGCAACATCAGCTGAGCCGCCGGCACCTTGCCGCGAGGCGATGGGGAAGTGCGCGGCGCACGAGGGGCCGCGAGGGGGACCGCTGTGCCATGGGGCGGGGTGCCGGTCGGGCCGACCGCAGGCGCTCCGCTGTCCCCAGGGGCGGCGGGCGCGGTGGCGAGTTCGAGGGTGGACGCGATGGTGCCGTCGGGGTCCTTCGTGAGCGAAAGAGGCCGGGGGGACGACGGCGCGGTGGCCGTACGGCCCGATGCCGGGAGGCCGTCGGCCCCGTCCGTGCTCCCCATGACGACGGACCCGGAGATCACCGCGCAGTGCCCTCCGGCGTCCTTGCGCACCAGTTCGCCGGCGTGCGTGCGCTCTTCACCGGCGTGCGCCTCGGCCCGCGCTTCATCCCCTGCCGCGGCGTGCGGCTCGTCGCGTTCTCCGCGCGCCGCGACGGCGTACCGGGCGTCGTCCTTCTCGGTGTCCGCCTCGGCCTTGGCCGGCTCCGCGGCCACCATCGCGCCCTGACCGGCCGTCAGTCTCGCCGCAGCCCGGCCGTCGGCCCGGTTGAGCGGCACGGCCGGGCGGGCGTCCCCCGTCTCGTCCGCGAGCTGGTGCACTAGGATTCCGTGCCGGAACGCCGTATCCCCCACCAGGGCACAGCTGCTCCCGTACACGGCGAGGCGGTTGCCGCTCTCCCGTACGACCTCCAGCGGCTGTTCCGCGCGCGGGTCCACCGCGGGGTCAGCGCGCTGCCACTCGTCGACCAGGAGCGCCGCCAGCCGGTCGGCGTGCGGCGACCGCACGCTGACCCGGGGCCGCAGCCGGGCGTGCGTGAAGTCCCCGGTTTCCTGTTCGGCGAGCAGCCTGCCGTCCTCGATCGTGACGACCCGGTCGCCCAGCCGGGCGGCCGCCTTGGGGTCGGAGGCCGTGACGAGCACGCTGCCGCCGCGCTCGGCGAATCCCCGCAGCAGCCCGTACAGCCAGGCTCTCTCGCGCGGCGACAGGCCGTCGTCCGGCTCGTCGAGGAGCAGCGTGTGCGGGTCGCCGAGCAGGGCGGCCGCCATGCCCAGCCGGCGGTCCATGCCGCGCGAGAATTCGCCCAGGCGCTGTTCCGCCAGGCCGCCGAGGCCGACGGCCTCCAGGACGTCCTCGGCGCGGTCCGGGGAGACTCCGGCCGCGGCGGTGAGCATCCGCAGGTGCGAGCGGGCCGTACGGGCGGGGTGGCCGGGTACGTCGCCGAGCAGCACGCCCAGTTCCCGCGCCGGGTTCGGCAGGCGGTGCAGGGGGCGGCCGCGGAAGAGGGTGATGCCCCGCCCGCGCTCCAGCCGCAGCATCAGACGCAGGGCCGTCGTCTTGCCCGCGCCCCGGGCGCCGAGCAGGACGGTGACCGCGCCGGCCGGCGCCTCGAAGGTCAGATCGTCCACGGCAGGCGGCAGCCCGCGCCGGGCTTCGCTGGTCAGTCCGACGGCCTGAATCATCGCGCGCCTCGCGGGATACGCGACTCCGCGGCGTCGGCCCCGGAAACGGCAAGGGGGCCGCGGAGGGGGGCGGGAGCGAGGACGGAGGCGGCAGCGTGGCGGACGGCAAGGACGCCGCGGGACGCAGCAGCG
>NZ_NHSG01000276.1:0-7286 GCF_020024005.1 Streptomyces purpurogeneiscleroticus | reverse complement strand
CTGGGAGGGGCGCGGCACGCGGCGCCCGGGGGTGCCCGGGCGGGCGGGGCCGCGCCGCGCCCTCGGGTCGCGCCGGTTCTCGGGGTCCTTGGGGTCCCTCGGTTCGCTCACTGTTCCCCCTCCGTCTCCGTCCGGTCTGCGGGCGATGCGTCCGCGAGCGCGGCGTCGTGCGTCACGAGGTCACTCGCCGTCGGCCGTCGGGGAGGGCTGCGGGGAGGCGGTGCCGCGCGGGCTGCCGGACGGGCTGCCGGACGGCGTGCGCGTCCCGGAGAGGGCCGGCGGGCGGCTCCGCGGCGCCTGCATCACCACGGGCTGTCCCGTGGCCTCGCTGGGCGCGCCGCGCACCGTGCCGTCCGGGCCCAGGAAGGCCGGGTTGCCGCCGGGCACCATGCCGAGGCCGCGGGCCCGCTTCTCCAGGGAGCCGGGCGCCGAGTAACCGTCCACGTCCTGCTGGAGCGCCTGCTGTTCGTCCGTCAGTTCCGTGGTCTGCTTCTCCAGCCTGCTCAGCTCGAAGGAGCCCTGGTTGAGCGCGGAGTTCAGCAGCAGCAGCGTGATCAGGCCGGATCCGAGCAGCACCACGACCAGCAGCACGAACGGCGTGCGCGCCGCCGTGCTCGTACCGGAGGGGACCAGGGCGGCCAGCCGCCCGCCCCCTGTACCGCGAAGCCGCCCGGAGCCCGTCACGCGTTGTCCTCCCGGATGCGTTCGGCGCCGCGCAGCCGAGCGGGCGCCGCCCTGCGGTTCTCCGCGATCTCCGCCTCCGTGGGCAGCTCGGCGCCACGGGTGAGCAGCTTCAGACGCGGCTGGTACTGCTCCGGTACGACCGGCAGCCCGGGCGGTGCCGTGTTGGCGGCGCCCGCCGCGAACACCTGCTTGACCAGCCGGTCTTCGAGCGAGTGGTACGAGAGGACGGCGATCCGGCCGCCGACGGCCAGCGCCTGCACGGCGTTCGGCACGGCGCGTTCGAGGACCGACAGCTCGCCGTTGACCTCGATGCGCAGCGCCTGGAACGTGCGCTTCGCGGGGTTGCCGCCCGTGCGCTTGGCCGCCTGCGGCAGCGCGTCCCGGATGAGCTCGACCAGCCGCGCGCTGTTCGTGAACGGCTCCTTCTCGCGCTCCCGCACGATCGCCGAGACGATCCGCTTGGCCTGCTTCTCCTCGCCGTAGGCCCGCAGGATCCGTACGAGCTCGCCCGGCGCGTAGCTGTTGAGGACCTCGGCCGCGCTCATCCCGGTCGTCTGGTCCATCCGCATGTCCAGCGGGGCGTCCTGGGCGTACGCGAAGCCGCGGTCGGCCTCGTCCAGCTGCATCGAGGAGACGCCCAGGTCGAACAGGATCCCCTGGACGCGCGGCACGGACAGCCGCTCCAGGACGTCCGCCAGCTCGTCGTACACGGCGTGCACGAGGGTCGCGCGGTCCCCGTAGGGCGCCAGGCGCTCCCCCGCGAGCTTCAGGGCGGAGGGGTCGCGGTCCAGGCCGATCAGGCGCGCGGCGGGGAACGTCGACAGCAGCGCCTCGCTGTGTCCCCCCAGACCGAGCGTGCAGTCGACGACGACCGCACCGGGCTCGGCGAGCGCCGGGGCGAGCATGTCCAGACAGCGCTGGAGCATGACGGGGACGTGGCGGGTATTACTGCTGCTCATGCGCCTTCCGATGAGGAGGGCGGCGGATACCGCCCCCTCGGGGAAGGTGCCCACCTGCCGTTGGCCGACGGAGGCCGCACGTACTGTTTGGTCCCCGCCCGCTTTGAAGGGGAAGCGGCCGTCCGCCGACGGGGAAGTGACGTCGGATGGCCGGTGGAGCGGGAGGAGACCGAACCGCACGTGCGGTTCCCCGCGCGCGGGATTCGGGATCCAAGGAGAGTCTCACGCCTCCCACTTCGCGTCACTTTAGTCCACTCATTCCTTCGGTCAACCAACTGGTGGCGCGCGTCCTCGCGCGGCCGCCGGACGCCTCCGGGCCACGCCCTCCCGGGCGTTGTCGATCATTGATTTCACCCGTGCGGGGGAACGGCTCCCGTTCCTGTGGGTTACCTCACAGGCAGGCCCGTTGACCCGCTATGCCCGTCCTCACAAGCGGTGCTCGGACGCCACAGCGATTACTTTTATGGCTATGTCGATATCCGCGTCGCAGGCAACGTCCCCGTCCGATGACAACGCAGCCGCTTCGGGCGGTTCCGTCATCGACCACATCGTCGAGGCCAATGCCCGGTATGCCAACGAGTTCAAGGACCCTGGCCTGAGTGCCCGTCCTGCCCACAAGGTCACCGTTGTGACCTGCATGGACGCCCGGCTGAACCTTCCCGAGGCGCTGGGCCTGAAGGTGGGTGACCTCCACACCCTCCGCAACGCCGGCGGTGTGATCACCGACGACGTCATCCGTTCCCTGACCATCAGCCAGCGCGCGCTGGGCACCCGTTCCGTGGTGGTCATCCACCACACGGGCTGCGGTATGGAGACCCTGACCGAGGACTTCCGCCAGGAGCTCGCCGACGAGGTCGGCCAGCGTCCGGGCTGGGCCGTGGAGTCCTTCAAGGACGTGGAGGTCGATGTACGCCAGTCGGTGCAGCGCCTCCGTACGTCACCGTTCCTGCTCCACACGGAGGACATCCGCGGCTTCGTCTTCGATGTGACGACCGGTCTGCTCCGCGAGGTGGACCCGCAGAACTGACGCCGAAGCCCTTACGAGCTCCCCTGTTCGCCGGCACGTCGACGACGTGCCGGCGAACGTTCTTTCCGGCCGCCGCCCCTCCAGGTGACCGGTGCGCACCCTTCCGAGTTATCCACAGCCCATGACGCGAAGCCGCGCGGGCGGCAAGAATGCGTACGTGACGTTGTTTCCGGCCCGGCCGGGGGCGGCGCGCTATCGGGGTGGGCCGGACCGGAAAAGAGGCGTCGGCCCCGAAATGGGGAACCTCCGCTTTCCGTGAGCGCGGGGCAGGGCCGAGGAGGGCCGGGTGACGACCTATGACGAGCGAGCGAGCCTCAGCGATCTGACCGCCACAGCCGAGCGCGTCCGCCGGTCGGTGGAGGGCGTGATCGAGGGCAAGCCCGAGGTCGTACGCCTGGCGCTGACCGTGCTGCTCGCCGAGGGCCACCTCCTCATCGAGGACGTGCCGGGCGTCGGCAAGACCATGCTCGCCAAGGCACTCGCCCGGTCGGTCGACTGCTCGGTGCGGCGGATCCAGTTCACTCCCGACCTGCTGCCCTCGGACATCACGGGCGTGAGCATCTTCGACCAGCGGCAGCGCGACTTCGAGTTCAAGCCGGGCGCGATCTTCGCCCAGATCGTCATCGGCGACGAGATCAACCGCGCCTCCCCCAAGACCCAGTCCGCGCTCCTGGAGTCGATGGAGGAGCGCCAGGTCACCATGGACGGGCAGACGTATGCGCTGCCGAGCCCCTTCATGGTGGTCGCCACCCAGAATCCCCTGGAGATGGAGGGCACGTACCCCCTCCCCGAGGCCCAGCGCGACCGCTTCATGGCGCGGGTCTCGATCGGCTATCCGAGTGCCGAGGCCGAGCTGCAGATGCTGGACGTGCACGGCGGCACGTCGCCGCTGGACGACATCCAGCCGGTCGCGCACGCCCACGAGATCGTGAAGCTGGTCGAGGCGGTGCGCACGGTCCACGTCGCCGACCCGGTGCGCAGATACGCCGTCGAGCTGGTCGCCGCCACGCGCAACCACCCCGATCTCCGGCTCGGCGCCTCCCCGCGCGCGACGCTCCATCTGCTGCGGGCCGCCAAGGCCGCGGCGGCGCTCGGCGGCCGGGAGTACGTCCTCCCGGACGACCTGCAGTCGCTGGCCGGCGCGGTCCTCGCGCACCGCCTGCTGACCACGGCCCAGGCCCAGCTGAACCGCCGCTCGGCCGAGCAGGTGGTCCTGGAGATCCTGCACCACACCCCGGTCCCCGATCCCTCGGCGCAGTGGCCGCCGGCCTCCCGGAGCTACTGATGCGGGGCGGGGGCGGGGACACCGAGGTACCGGAGGCGACCGGCAGGGAGTACGGCGAGTCCGGGGCGCCGGGCAGCTGCGGTTTTCCGGCCGCTGGGCTGCCGGAGGCCGGCGGGCTGCGGGCCGCGCTCGGCGGGCTGACGACGCGCGGGCGGTCCTTCCTGGCGGCCGGCATCGCCGCCGCGGTGTGTTCGTACGTCCTGGGCCAGGCCGATCTGCTCCGGGTCGGGCTGCTGCTGGCCTCGCTCCCCCTCGTGTGCGTGGCCGTGCTGTACCGCACCCGCTATCGGGTCGCGGGCAGCCGCAGCCTCTCCCCCGCACGGGTGTCCGCCGCGGCCGAGACCCGGGTCCGGCTGCGCGTCGAGAACGTCTCGCGGCTGCCCACCGGCGTGCTGATGCTCCAGGACCGCGTGCCGTACGTCCTCGGACCGCGACCGCGCTTCGTCCTGGACCGGATCGAGGCGGGCGGCCGCCGCGACGTGTCCTACCGCGTCCGCTCGGACCTGCGCGGCCGTTACCCCCTCGGGCCGCTGCAGCTGCGCCTGTCCGACCCGTTCGGCATGTGCGAGCTGACCCGCTCCTTCAGCACGCACGACACCCTGACGGTGGTCCCCCGGGTCGAGCCGCTGCCCCCGGTCCGGCTGGTCGGCGAGGCGTCGGGGTACGGCGACGGGCGCCACCGGGCCCTCGCGCTGGCCGGCGACGACGACGTGCTGCCGCGCGGGTACCGCCACGGCGACGACCTGCGCCGGGTGCACTGGCGCTCCACCGCGCGCTACGGCGAGCTGATGGTCCGCCGCGAGGAGCAGCCCCAGCAGGCCCGCTGCACGATCCTGCTGGACACCCGGAGCGCGGCATACCAGGGCTCGGGGCCCGACTCCCCGTTCGAATGGGCAGTCGCCGGTGCCGCGTCCGTCGCCCTGCATCTTCTGGAGCGCGGCTTCTCGGTACGCCTGCTGACCGACACCGGCAGCTGCGTGCCGGGCCCGGACGGCGCCGGCGGCTTCTCCGGTGGCGGCGCCTCGGCGGACGCGGCGGGGCTGCTCCTGGACACGCTGGCCGTCGTCGACCACTCGGAGGAGCCCGGACTGTCCCGGGCGCACTACGTCCTGCGCGGGGGCAACGAAGGCCTGCTGGTGGCGTTCTTCGGCGAGCTGGACGAGGAGCAGGCCGCGCTGGCGGCCCGGATGCGCCGGCGCAGCGGCTCCGCCGTCGCCTTCGTCCTGGACGGCGACGCCTGGAGCGGTACCGCGGCGCCCCCGCAGTCCGGTGCGGCGCCCGCCCCGCTCCCCCTGGCCGACCGCCTGCGGCTGCTCGACGACGCCGGCTGGACCGCCCTCGCGGTGCGGCCCCAGGACACCCTGCCCGACATGTGGCGGCTCGCCGACACCGCGCGCACCCGGCGGACGGCCGCGCGCGGCGGGGTGCCGCCCGGCGGCACCGCCTCCGGACGCGCGGGGGCGGAGCGATGAGCGGCCGGGCGCGGCTCGCGGTGTGCGCGCTGGTGGCGACGCTCGGCGCCGCCTGCGCGCTGCTGCCGCTGGTGGAGCCGATCGGCTGGATGTTCCAGGCGGCGGTCCTGCTCGGGCTGGTGACCACGGTCGGCGCGCTGGCCCGCCGGGTCCCGCTGGCCCGCCCCCTGACCGTCGCCGCACAGGCCCTGACCGGGCTCGTGCTGCTCACGCTGATGTTCGCCCGCGGCCAGGCCGTCGCCGGGCTGCTGCCGGGCCCCGACGCCTTCCGGGAGTTCGGCCAGCTCCTCCAGGAGGGCGCCGACGACGTCGGCCGGTACGCGATCCCGGCCCCGGTCACCACGGGCATCCGGCTGCTGCTGGTCGGCGGCGTGCTGCTGATCGGCCTGATCGTGGACGCGCTCGCGGTGACGTACCGCAGCGCGGCCCCCGCCGGCCTGCCGCTGCTCGCGCTGTACTCGGTGGCCGCCGGGCTCTCCAAGGGCGGCGCGGGCTGGCTGTGGTTCCTGGTGGCCGCAGCCGGCTATCTGTTACTGCTGCTCGCCGAGGGCCGGGACCGGCTGTCCCGGTGGGGGCGGGTGTTCGGCGGCGGCCCGACGACGGAGGGCCGTCCGTACGCCTCCGGGGGCACCGGGTTGGCCGCCGCCGGCGGGCCCCCGCCCGCCCCGGTGCGCACGGGCCGCCGGATCGGCGCGCTCGCTCTGGGCATCGCCCTGGTCGTCCCGGCCGCGCTGCCCACGCTCGGCGGCGGGCTGCTGGACATGAGCGCCCGCGGCCGCGTCGGGGCCGACGGCGGCACGATCTCCGCGGTGAACCCTCTGGTGTCCCTGCAGAACAGCCTCAACCAGCCCGAGGACCAGGAGGTGCTGAACTACCGCACGACCACCCCCGACACCCGCGACCTGTATCTGCGGATCGTCGCGCTCGACCAATTCGACGGGGCGGCCTGGAAGCCCTCGCAGCGCACGGTCGTGGACGTGCCGGACCGGCTGCCCGATCCGCCGGGCCTCGCGCCCGACGTGGACACCACCGCGGTGAACACCTCGGTCTCCACCGCCAAGTGGTACGCCCAGAACTGGCTGCCGATGCCCTACCCCGCGTCCCGGGTCGACATCCCGGGCCGCTGGCGCTTCGAGCCCGAGGGCCGCACCCTCGTCGGCGACCGGGGCCAGAACACCCGCGGGGTCCGTTACCAGGTCGAGAGCCTGATCGTGCGCCCGACGGCCCGGCAGCTCGCCGAGGCGCCGCCGCCGCGCCGCGCCCTGCGCCGCGAGTACACCCGGGTACCGGACTCGCTGCCCCCGGTGGTCCAGCGGACGGCGCAGCAGGTGACGCGGGGCGCCCGCTCGGCGTACGGCAAGGCGGTCCGGCTCCAGGACTGGTTCGCGCTGAACGGCGGCTTCACGTACAACACCGAGGTCCGGGCGGGCAGCGGCACGCAGGCGATCGCGCGCTTCCTGAAGCAGAAGGAGGGCTTCTGCGTCCACTTCTCCTTCTCGATGGCGGCGATGGCCCGCACGCTCGGCATCCCGGCGCGGGTGGCGGTCGGCTTCACGCCGGGCGGCAAGCGCGCCGACGGCTCGTACTCGGTCGGTCTGAAGGACGCGCACGCCTGGCCCGAGCTGTACTTCGAAGGCATCGGCTGGACGCGCTTCGAGCCGACGCCGAGCCGGGGCAGCGTGCCGGACTACACGGTCTCCTCGGACGCGCCGGACGAGGACGACCCCGGCCGGGCCGAGCCGCTGCCCGGCCGCACCGCGGCGCCGCGGCCCGAGCCGTCGGCGGACGGCGGGAGCTGCCCGCCGGACCAGCGGCAGGCCGCCGGGTGCGGGGCGCTGCCCCCGCAGTCCGGCGGCGGC
>NZ_NHSG01000275.1:0-20115 GCF_020024005.1 Streptomyces purpurogeneiscleroticus | reverse complement strand
CCTCAAACCGCCCACCTCGTGGACCAGCTCGATCCCGCGATCACCGCGCTGCTCACCGTCGAGTGCCAGAACGGTGTCGTCGGCACCGACAGCGCGCTGCCCGAACTGGCCGAGGCCGCCCGTACGTCCGGCGCGCTCGTCAGGGTGGCGCGGCTGACCGCCGCCGCGCACGAGGCCGGCGTCCAGGTCCTGCACGCGGTCGCCGAGCGCCGCCCCGACGGCCGCGGCTCCAGCCACAACGCCCGTCTCTTCCGCGCCGCCGGGCAACTGCCCGTACAGCAGCTCACGGGAACGACAGCGGTACGGATCGCCGACCCGGTACCGGTGTCCGACGGCGACCTGGTCGTCCGGCGGCTGCACGGACTGTCGCCGATCGCCGGTACGGAGGTGGACGCGCTGCTGCGCAACCTCGGCGTCCGCAACGTCGTGATCGTCGGCGTCTCGGCGAACGTGGCGATACCCAACGCGGTCTTCGACGCGGTCAACCTCGGCTACACGGCGGTGGTGCCCGCCGACGCCATCGCCGGGGTGCCGGCCGAGTACACCCCGGCGATGGTGCGGAACACGCTCGCCCTGGTCGCCACCGTCACCTCCACCGACGCGGTACTGACCTGCTGGAAGCGGTCGCCGCGGGTGTGGTGAGGGGAGTGGTGAAGGGCCGGGCTCAGGACAGTTCGATCTCGCCGCCCCGGACCTTCAGCGGTACGGCCGGCAGGCCCTTGGTCGCCGGGCCGTGCCGCACGCTGCCGTCCGCGATGGCGTACTTGCTGCCGTGGCAGCGGCAGTTGATCGTGCCGCCGCTGACGTCGCCCACGAGGCAGCCCGCGTGCCGGCAGATCGCCGAGAACGCCTTGAAGTCGCCCTGCTCGGGCTGGGTCACCACGACCTTCTGCGCCTTGAAGATCTTCCCGCCGCCGGCGGGGATCTCCGAGGTCTTGGCCAGTGCCTTGGCCGCTCCGCCGGTGCCGCCACCGCTCTCGGAGGGAGCCGCCGAGCCATCGGACGACGGGGAACCACCGGACGACGGCGAGCCCGACGCGGACGACGGCGAGCCGTACCCGCCGCCCCCGCCGTCCCCGTCGCCCCCGCACGCGGCGAGCGCCGCGGTCAGGCCAGCCGCGCCCGCCGCGGCGACGACCGTGCGCCGGGCGGCGCCGGCACGTTCCTGTGATGGTGAGCTCATGGTGTCTCCAGAGGTCCGCGGTCCGGGTGTGTCCTTCGCTTTGTGAAGGTTCCATACGGACCGGCGGCCTCCGGTGTTCAAAGGGTCGGCCGAAAGGGTGGTCGTGGCCGTCCGTCCCGCCCGCCTAGGCGTCCGCCTCCGCGACCGCGACCGGTACCTCGCCGCCGTCCGCCAGGGCGTCCAGGTGGGCGAGGGCGGTGCGCGGCAGCGCGTCCGGGTCGGCGAGCAGCGCGAGGTGGGCGTGCGCGGCCAGCAGGGCCCGCCCGTTCGGCGCGGGCGCCGCGCACTCGTACGCCGCCTGTTCCAGCAGCAGCGTCCCCATCACGGTGCGGGTCAGCTCCTCCGCGTACCGCCCGGCGCGCATCTCCTGCTCCGCCGCCGGGTCCGCGAGCAGTTGGTCGCCGCGGGCCGCCAGTTCCTCCCAGCGGACGGCCAGCCGCTTCCCGGCGGGCAGGGACAGGGCGCGCGCCCGGTCCCCGTACGCCTGCGCGAGCGTGTGGTGCGCGGCGTAGCGGCGCAGGCAGCGGAGCACATCCAGGGCGATGACGTTGGACGAGCCCTCCCAGATGGAGCCGAGGTGGGCGTCGCGCAGCAGCCGGGGGTTCACCCAGTCCTCGATGTAGCCGTTGCCGCCGCGGATCTCCATCGCCTCGCCCGTAACGGTACGGGCGCGCTTGCAGACCGTGTACTTGGCGAGCGGCGTGAGGACGCGGACGAGGTCCCGGGCGGCCGCGTCGCCCGCGTCGCCCGCGTCGGCCTCGTCCAGCCGGGCCGCGGCCTCCAGGACCAGGGCGAGTGCCGCCTCCGCGTCGAGGATCATCGGCAGCAGCGTCATGCGCATCAGGGGCTGCTCGAACAGCGGTGTACCGAAGACCACCCGCTCCCGGGCGTGGGCGACCGATTCGCGGACCGCGCGGCGCATCAGGGCGGCGGAGCGCATCGCGTTGGACAGCCGGGAGACGTTGAGCATCTCGGCCATCTGCCGGAAGCCGCGGGTGAGGTCGCCGACCGGGGTGGCGTACGCGCCGTCCAGCGTGACTTCGCCGCTGGCGATGGAGCGCGAGCCGAGCTTGTCCTTGAGGCGGTCGATGCGGATCGCGTTACGGGTGCCGTCCGGGCGCAGCCGCGGCACCAGGAACATGCCGAGCCCGCGCGTGCCCTGGCCCTGCCCCGGCACGCGCGCGGGCGTGAGGATCACGTCCGCGCCGGGGTTGGAGGCGAACCATTTCTTCCCGGTGAGAGTCCAGTGGGTGCCCCCGTCGGCGGCGGTCGCGACGGTCTCGGTGCGCCCGACGTCCGTGCCGCCCTGCTTCTCGGTCATGAACATCGCGCCGGTGGCGCGCGTCGCGGGATCGGTGGAGGCGAGCGCGGCGATCTCGGCGGCGTACCGCTCGGGGTCGAAGAGGCGCAGCACGCGGGCCGCGGAGTCGGTCATGGACAGCGGGCAGGCCATGCCGAACTCGGACTGCACGTAGAGGTAGGACAGTGCGTACTTGACGGTGTGCGGGGTGCGCGCCGGGTGGCCGTGGACGCCGGGGCGGTGGGACATCGCGGCGAGGCCGAAGCGCTCGTACGCCATCTCCGCCAGCCGGTCGTGGGCGGGGTGGTACACGATCTCGTCGATGCGTTCGCCGTCGGGTGCGTAGGAGCGCAGCCGGGGCGGATGGGCGTCGGCGAGCGCCGCCTGCCGGTCGATCTCACCGGCGGCGAGCGCCCCGAGCTCCGTGAGCAGCGGCTCGATACGGGCGCGGTCGTCGGCGGACAGTACCCGGTCCAGGAGCGGGCGCAGGGCGGGATCCTGGTCGGCGAAGTTCGGCATACGGGTCTCCAGGTGCCTTGAAGTGATCCGCGCGGCATGACGAGACGCCGATCACCTTCGCAGCAGCCGGCGAGCGCTGTCCAAGATGTATTCGCGACCCCATTGAGACGCGATCGGGGACAATCGCCCGCCACCAGCGGGCTTCGAAGCCCGGCACCAGGACCCGCGCTCACGGCACGTACCACCCGCCGTTATTCACACACCGTCCGCCGTTACGGCACGCACCGCCCGCCGTTACGGCTCGTACTCGGCCGGCGTCGGCAGCACCCGCTCCGCGACCTTCAGCACGTTGTGCAGCGCCGCCGACTCGTTGCCCGCGCGCCAGGCGAGAGCGATCGGCAGCGGAGCCACCTCGCCCGCCAGCGGACGGAAGACCACATGTTCCAGGCGGATGTTGCGTGCCGACTCCACCACCAGCGCCACGCCCACCCCCGCCCCGACCAGTGCCAGCAGGTTGTAGGAGTCCGGCGCCTCCTGGGCGACGCGCGGTGAGAAGCCGGCGGCGTGACAGGCGTGCACCAGTGCGTCCCGCACCGCCGAGCCGCGCGCGGCCGGGAAGGTCACGAAGCGCTCCCGCGCCAGCGCGGCGACATCGACCGCCTCCCGCGCGGCCAGCGGATGGGTGTCCGGCAGCGCCAGGACCAGCCGCTCGACGCGGACGACCCGGGAGACGATGCCGCGCCGCACGGGGAGCGAGACGAAGCCGAGGTCCAGGGTGCCGTCGGTGATCCGGCCGAGCGCCTCGCCGGAGTAGACCTGGCCCTGCAACGACAGCTCGATACCGGGGTATTCGGAGGTGACCGCGCGGGCCAGCGGGGGCAGCGCCGCGTAGCTGCTGGCGCCCGCGTACCCCACGGTGACCCGGCCCGCCTCGCCGAGGCTGACCGACTGCACCGTACGGCGCACGGCGGCCGCGTCGGCGAGGAGGCTGCGGGCCGGCTCCAGCAGGGCCTGGCCGGCCGCGGTCAGCCGTACCGAGCGGGTGGTGCGGTCGAAGAGGGCGGCGCCCAGGTCCCGCTCCAGCAGCCGGATCTGCTGGCTGAGCGGGGACTGGGCGATGTGCAGGCGTTCCGCGGCCCGGCCGAAGTGCAGTTCCTCGGCGACGGCCACGAATCCGGTGAGATGGCGCAGTTCCACGCGCCGCACCTTCTCAGGGCGCGCGACCGCCGCTCAAGCGCCGTGCACGGGCGCCGGACCGGGCGGCCGGGTTCCGGCGGGGTTCCGGCCAAGCCCGAGCGCGTCCAGGAGGAAGTCGCGCTGGAACAGGAGGAGGTTCTCGTTCACCCGGTCGTCGGCCGGGGCGTGGGTGGCGCCGGGCAGGGGCAGGACCGTGTGCGGGCGGCCGGCGGCGAGCAGTTCGGCCGAGAACCGCAGCATGTTGGCGACCGTGACGTTGTCGTCCGCGAGCCCGTGGATCAGCAGCAGCGGACGGCGCAGCAGATGGCCCCGGCCGGTCAGCGAGGACCGCTCGTAGTTCTGCGGCTGCTCGGCGGGGTGGCCGAGGAAACGCTCCTTCCAGTACGTGTCGTACAGCCGCTGGTCGGTCGTCGCGGCGCCCGCGACCGCCGCGTGGAAGACCTCCGGGCGGAGCAGCACCGCGGCGGCGGCCAGGAACCCGCTGAAGGACCAGCCGCGGATCGCCACCCGGTCCAGGTCGAGGTCGGGGACCTGCTCGGCCGCCGCGTGCAGCGCGTCGACCTGGTCCTCCAGGGCGGGCGTCAACTGGTCGCCGTGGACCGCCTTCTCCCACTCCGGGCCGCGCCCCGGCGTGCCGCGCCCGTCGGCGACCAGCACGGCGAAGCCCTGCTCGGCGAACCACTGCGAGACGCAGGCGGTCCAGCCGCGCGCGGCGACCGCGAGCTGCATGCCGGGCCCGGCGTACGGGTCGAGCAGTACGGGCAGCGGCCCCGTACCCGGCTCGTACCACGAGGGCAGGTACAGCGTGGCGCGCAACTGCCGCTCTCCGAGGACGAGATGGCGCGGGCGCGGAGTGATGACCGGGGCTTCCGCCAGAGAGGCGATGGTGGTCACGGAAGGCGAGGACGGTGCCTCGGTCCCGCCCGTCCGGCGGACCTCCGCGTACGGCCCCTCCGGCGTCAGCCCGTGGAACACCGCCGTGCCGCCCCCGACCACCGCCCCGTGCGTACCGGGCCCCTCGCTCAGCCGCACCGGCGCGCCCGCCTCCGGATCGTGGCACCACACGTGCGTCTCCACGGGGTCGTCGGAGGCCGTGAAGTACACCCGTTCGTCCTCCGTGCCCAGGACCCCGCGGACTTGGAGGCCGGCCGGTGTGACCACCTTGCCGCCCACCGCGAGGTGCCGGGTGCCGGCCACGTCATGGGTGAGCACCAGCGCGCCGGACGCGGTCCTGGCGGGCGTGCCGGGCACCAGTTCCACCCAGGCCGGGTCGGTCCGCTCGTCGAGGAGCGCGGTCGCGCCGGTGTCCGGGTCCACGGCGAGGGTGCGCAGCGAGCGCTGGTCCCGGGACTGCACGCCGATGAGCGGCCCGTGCGCGTCCCAGCCGACGGTGGCCAGGTACTCGTACGCCGTCCGGTCCCACGCCACCTCCGTGCGGCTGCCGTCCAGGCCGTACACCCACAGGCGCACGTCCGCGTTGTCCGTGCCCGCCAGCGGGTACCGGATCGCGCGCGGCGGCCGGTCGGGGTGTGCCGGGTCGCTGATCCAGCGCCGGTGGACGCGCGTGGTGTCCACCCGGGCGACGAGCAGCCGCGTGCCGTCCGGCGACCACCAGTGCCCGCGCAGCCGGCCCATGGACTCCGCGGCGGTGTACTCGGCGAGGCCGTAACTGATCTCCGGGCCCTCGGCGGCGGCCAGTTGACGGTCCCGGCCGGCCGCGCCCGCACCCTCGTCCGGTACCTCCACGACGTGCAGCGAACGGCCCGTCACATAGGCGATGTGCCGGCCGTCGGGGGAAGGGCGCGGGTCGACGACGGGACCCGCGGCCGGTACCGGGAAGGGCTCCCCGCCGTCCGTGCGCACCGCCCACAGCGCGCCGCCCAGCGCGAAGACCGCGAGGCGCGCCGCGCGGTCGGTCGCGTACGCCACCACACCAGCGGAGCGCTCGCGGGCCCGCTCCCGGCGCAGCCGTTCCTCCTCCGGCACCTCGCCCCCGCCGCCCACCAGCGCCGTCGGGTCGGCGAGCAGCCGCTCGGCGCCGTCCGCCAGCAGCCAGAGCCGGCCGATCGGGTCCCGGCCGCCGCCGGTGCGGGTGAACAGGACGCGCTGACCGTCGGGGGAGACGGTGAAGTTCCGTGGCACGCCCAGCGAGAAGCGGCGGGTGCGGGCGAATTGGCGGGGGAAGGCGGCGCTTTCGGGAGCGTTCGTGGAGTCCATGGAGGAGTCTTACCGGCTGCGGGGTGGTCCCGGACAGTGAATAGTTCCGCTGGTGAATCGATTCACTCTTGTCACCCTCGTTTTGCTCCGCCCCGTTGACCGCGCTCCGACCCGTCCCTACCTTGTCCAGCAAGCGCTTTCCTCGAACGATTCAACGCATTCCGCGCGGTCCCGGCGAGAGGAACCATGCATGTCCCCCATCCCCCGCAGATCTCTTCTGAAAGCGGCCGCGGTCGCCGGAGCCGCCGCCCAGTTCAGCTGGGCACTCGGCGCCGCACCGGCACACGCCGCCCGCCCGTCCGGTAAGCAGGCCGGTCCCGTCGAACTGACCTGGCTGGAGGACGGCGGCCTCGGCGCGGCACCGGGCTCGACGGTCGGCGTGCCGTGGCCGAAGGGCGCGTATGCCGAGGACCAGACGTTCGCGCTGACTGACGAGGCGGGCAAGGACGTGCCCGTCCAGACCTGGCCCCTCGCGTACTGGCCCGACGGCTCCCTGAAGTGGACCGCACACGCCATCGGACCACAGGCGGACGCCGAGAAGTACACCCTGAAGGCAGGCACCCCCGCCGCCCCCGCCGAGAAGGTCACCGTCGACCGCCGGGGCGGCACCGTCGACGTCGATACCGGTGTGCTCACCGCCCGGATCGGCACCAGCGGCGCCATGCTCGTGAAGTCCGTCCGCAGAGGCGCCACCGAGATCGCCAAGGACGGCCGCCTCGTGCTGCTGCGCCAGGGCGAGCTCGAGGACGGCGACCAGGGCACCCAGAAGTACGAGCGCTTCGAGAGCGCCATCGGGAAGGTGACGGTCGAACAGGACGGGCCGGTCCGGGCGGTCGTCCGCATCGACGGCACGCACCGCCGCGGGAACCGGTCCTGGCTGCCCTTCTCGATCCGCCTGTACTTCTCCGCGGGTGCCGAGTCCTTCCGCATGGTGCACACGATCACGTACGACGGGACCCAGGAGCCCGGGAAGGCGAGCGGGGATTTCATCCGCGGGCTCGGGGTGCGCTTCACCGTGCCGATGCGCGACGAGACGTACGACCGGCACATCCGCATCGGCGGCGACGGCACCGGACTGCTGCGCGAGGCGGTCAAGGGCATCACGGGGCTCCGCCGCGACCCCGGGGCCGCAGTGCAGGCCGCCCAGTTCGAGGGGAAGAAGCTGCCCGACCCGGCCACCTGGGACCAGCGCGTGACGAGCCGGCTGCACCTCATCCCCGAGTGGGGCGACTACACGCTCTCCCAGCTCTCCGCCGACGGGTTCACGGTGCGCAAGCGCACCAAGAAGGGCCACGGCTGGATCGCGGCCGGCGGCGGGCGCCGCGCCGCGGGCTTCGGTTACGTCGGTGGCGCGAGCGGCGGGCTCGCCTTCGGGCTGCGCGACTTCTGGGAGAAGTACCCGGCCGGGCTCGACATCCGAGGCGCCGAGACCGACGCGGCCGAGGTCACCCTCTGGCTCTGGTCGCCCGAGGCCCAGCCCATGGACCTGCGCTTCTACCACGATGGCCTGGGCCAGGACACGTACGAGAAGCAGCTCGACGGGCTGGAGATCACCTACGAGGACTACGAGCCGGAGTTCGGCACCCCGTACGGCATCGCCCGCACCAGCGAACTTCTCTTCTGGGCCCACGACAGCACACCCGCCGCCGACGCACTGGCGCGGCAGATCGAGGCCGTCCGTACTCCTCCCCAACTCACGGCGCCCCCACGTCAGTTCATCGAAGCGGGCGTCTTCGGGCCCGGTCTCTACTCCGAGCCCGACCGCTCCACACCCGCCAGGGCGAGGGTCGAGGACCATCTCGACTTCCTCTTTGCCTACTACAAGGACCAGGTGGAGCAGCGGCGCTGGTACGGCTTCTGGGACTACGGCGACGTGATGCACTCCTACGATCCGGCCCGCCACCAGTGGCGCTATGACGTCGGCGGCTACGCCTGGGACAACTCCGAACTCTCGCCCGACCTCTGGCTCTGGTACGCCTATCTGCGCTCCGGGCGCGCCGACATCTTCCGCTTCGCCGAGGCCATGACCCGGCACACCGGCGAGGTCGACGTCTACCACCTCGGCAAGTGGGCCGGGCTCGGCACCCGGCACGGCGTGCAGCACTACGCCGACAGCGCCAAGCAGCAGCGCATCGCCAACACCACCTACCGCCGCTTCTACTACTTCCTCACCGCCGACGAGCGGGTCGGCGACCTGATGCACGCCAACGTCGACTCCGACGAGACGTTCCTCGTCCTCGACCCGCAGCGCAAGGTGCGCCCCGACCCCGACTACAAGCCCGACCGGCACGCCCTCTCCATCGGCTTCGGCACCGACTGGTCGGGCCTGGTCTCGGCCTGGCTGACCGAGTGGGAGCGCCGCGGCCCCAAGTGGGAGAAGGCCAGGGCCCGGGTGCTGTCCACCATGGAGACCATCGCGGCCCAGCCCAACGGCTTCGTGCAGGGCAGCGGCCTGTACGACCTGGACACGGGGAAGTTCGCGGTCGCCGACAAGGCCGTCGTCAGCGTCTCGCACCTCTCGGCGGTCTTCGGCCTCAACGAGCTGTGTGCCGAGCTGATCGACCTGGTCGACAACGAAGGTTTCGAGCAGGCGTACCTCGACTACTGCCGCTATTACAACGCGACCAAGGCCGAGCAGAAGGCCCGCTACGGCGCCGACTTCGGCAGCCTGAACCTGTACCAGGGCCACTCGCGCCTCGACGCGTATGCCGCGCACCGCACGGACGACGACAAGCTCGCCCGGCGCGCGTGGGAGAAGTTCTACCGGTCGGACGGCTACAAGGAGTCCGCGCCCTGGCGGACGGAGAAGGTCACCGGGCCGGTCGCCCTGGTCCCCGGCAGCGAGGCCGACTGGGTGTTCACCAATGACACCGCTTTGTACGGCCTCGCTGCCATCGAAAACCTTGCGCTGCTGGGGGACCGGATACCGGGCTGAGATCAGGGCGTGGTGATGCGCGGGCGGGGCGGCGTCGCCATCCCGCTGCCCAAGAAGAAGCTGGGGTGGGGCGGTTGGTTGTAGCCGGAGTTCTGCCAGGCCAGGCCGGTGCGGTACATGGTGTCGTGCAGCAGTGTGGTGACCTTCGTGCCGGTCTCGTGGGGCGTGGAGTGGATCCGCAGGTTGCGGTTGTCCGACGTCCGCCAGACGACCTCCTCGCGCCAGTCGCCGAGGATGTCGCCGGACAGCACCGGAGTCGCCTTGGTGCCGTTGTTCGACGCCACCGACGTACCGGTCAGCAGGCGGGTGTCGCCGTCCGGGCCGTACTTGTCGATGCGGGTGCCGTCGAGGAGTTCGCGGGTGGTGTCACCGTCCCACCAGCTGAGGAAGTTGGCGGAGGACGGCTCGCGGCCCTTGGCGGCGCCCGCCTCGTCGCGCACCTGGGTGTCGGCGGCCGACCACATCTCGGCGCCGGCGTTGCCGGACCAGATGTCGCCGGCCACGCCGCGCCCGTTGTCGCAGCAGGCGGCGAGCTTCCAGCGGACGGCCCCGTTCTCCGGGTCGAGATACAGCTCAGCGGGCTGGCCGGTGGACTCGGAGACCTTGAAGTACTCCAGGCCCGGCGTGCCCGGGTCGAGGTCGGCGAGGTGCTGTGCGTCGCCGTGCCCGGTCTTCGCGGTCCACAGCCCGGAGCCGTTGTCGTCCACGGCCATCGAGCCGTACACCACCTCGTCCCTGCCGTCGCCGTCCACGTCGCCGACGGAGAGGCTGTGCGAGCCCTGGCCGTCGTAGCCCTTGCCCTTGTTGGTGGAGGAGTCGGTGTCGAAGGTCCAGCGGCGGGTGAAGGCGCCGTTCCGCCAGTCCCAGGCCGCGATCACACTGCGGGTGTAGTAGCCGCGCGCCATGATCAGCGAGGGCCGGGAGCCGTCCAGGTACGCGGTTCCGGCGAGGAAGCGGTCCACGCGGTTGCCGTAACTGTCGCCCCAGGAAGCGACGTTGCCGCGCGCGGGCACGTAGTCGGTGGTACCCATCGCGGCGCCCGTCCGGCCGTTGAACATGGTCAGGTACTCGGGCCCGGACAGCACGTACCCACTGCTGTTGCGGTGATCGGCGGACGCGTTGCCGATCGCCTTGCCCCGGCCGTCGACCGTGCCGTCCGCGGTCTTCATGGCGACCTCGGCCGAGCCGTCGCCGTCGTAGTCGTACACCTGGAACTGGGTGTAGTGCGCCCCCGACCGGATGTTGCGGCCGAGGTCGATACGCCACAGCCGGGTGCCGTCGAGTGTGATGCCGTCGACGATCGTGTTGCCGGTGTGGCCGGACTGGGAGTTGTCCTTGGCATTCGTCGGCTGCCACTTCAGGACGAAGTCCAGCGCGCCGTCGCCGTCGAGGTCGCCCACCGACGCGTCGTTGGCCTCGTAGGTGTACGCCACGCCGTCCGGGGTGGTGCCACCCGCCGGGGGTGTGATCGGTACGTCCTTGTACCCGGCGCGGAACTGCACGGCGTGCACGGAGTCGCCCTGTTCCGTGCCGTTGACGACCGCGCGGACGGTGTAGTCGGCCTGTTCGGGGGCGCCGGAGTGGAAGTAGTTGGTGGAGCCGGTGACCGGGGCGGAGTTGACCTTGGTACCGGCCCGGTAGACGTTGAAGGAGACGTTGTCCGGGTCGGTGCCGAGCCAGCGCCAGCTGATCAGGTTGCCCTCGGCGGTGTGGACGCTGACCACGCCGCGGTCGAGCTTCTCCGCCTGGCGGGCGGTGGCGGCGGACGAGGTGCCCGGCAGCGCGGCGAGCGCTGCCGCGGCGAGCGCGCCGGTCACGAGGGCGGCGACCAGGGCGCGGCGGTTTCTGCGCCGGTGGCTGGTGGTGCGGGATGTTCCGGGGTGCTTCACGTTGCCTCCTGCGGTGCGGGTGGGGGTACGGGAGTGGCCCGTTGTGCACAGGTGGGCGCCGGGTCCCGGAGGGTTGCCGCCCGCTTGCCAGGTAAGGGCGGCACCCCTAGCCTGTGTTCGCCCTGCCGGGTGATGGTCGATATCTCGAACGCAACGGAGGGGTGAGTGAACGGGACCGTGCACTTGACGGTGGCCGGGCAGACCGACGCCGCGGCCGAGTTCCGTGCGTTCTTCGAGTGCCACTACGCAGAACTCGCCCGGCTCGCACGCCTGTTGACCGGCGACACCGAAGGGGCCGACGACCTGGCGGCGGACGCGCTCGTCGCGCTCTGGCGCCGTTGGGACCGGGTCCGCGCCGCCGACCACCCCGCCGCGTACGCCCGGGGCGTCGTGGCCAACCTGGCCCGCAGCCACATCCGCAGCGCGATCCGCGAGCGCCGCCGCATCACCCTGTTCTGGGCCCAGTGCTCCGACCACGCCGAAGCGCCGGACGTACCGGCCGTGGTCGACGTCCAACAGGCACTGCGCACCCTGCCGTTCCGCAAGCGGGCCTGCGTCGTGCTGCGGCACGCCTTCGACCTGTCCGAGCGGGAGACCGCGCTCGCCCTTGGCATCTCGGTCGGTACGGTGAAGAGCCAGACGTCCAAGGGGATGGCACAACTGGAACGGCTGCTGGGCCCTCGTACCACTACGGAACTGATCGGTGGGCGTACGTGAACGACGATCTGCGCCGGCGGCTGCGGGAGGCCGCCGCCGCGTACCGGCCGGACCGGGAGCGGATGCTCGCCCGGGTCGAGCGCGGCACGGCGGCGTCCGGTACGCCGGTCCCGCGGCGTACCGGCCGGGCGTCGCCGTGGCTGCGCGTCGCGGGCGCCACGGCGGCCGTCGCGGCGGTCCTGGCGGCCGGCGGGTACGGGGCGTCCGCGGTACTGGGCGGCCAGGAACAGCCGGTCGGCGCCGCCCCGCCCGCGCACAGCACCGCGCCGGACGAGCGGCGTACCGAGGACGGCCCGCTCTGGAGCGACGGCTCGGTCGACCCGCACAGCAACGACTTCTGGGCCCAGAGCAATGTCACCCTGAAGACGGCGGAGCCATTGACCGCACTCACGGTGGAACTGCGGATCGCGCACACCGGCGGAGTGGCGTCGACCGGTGCCTGGCGCACGCTGCCCGAGGGCGACTTCACCTTCCGTACGGACACCGGGGACGGCTTCCTCGTGTACCGCTGGCGGCTGAGGCCCGGCCGCACGGTGCCCGCGGGCACGCATGTCTTCGCGGGGCAGTACGACCACGCCCGCGGCGGCCGGGACGCCGGAGCGGACAGCTACTCGGTCACCGCGCGGTCCGATGACCAACAGGCGCGAATACGGGGCGACTTCGCCCCGCAGAACGGCCGCTGAAAAGTTCACTGCAGAGATCGCTGAAGAGATCGCTGAAAAATCTCTCCCGGCCCGGCAACCCCTCCCGTACCCGGTGGCGACCTGACGACGCACAGTCTCACCCCCACCCCAAGGAGACGGGACATGACAACAGGACAACGGCGGCCCGCCGGCCGCCACCGCAGGTCGCTCAAGCGCCGCGGGGCACTGCTCGGCGGTCTCACCGCACTCGGACTGACCGGCGTCGCCCTGGCCGGTACCGCGAACGCCGCCGCCGACTGGCCGACCCCCGGCAAAAGCCAGGCGGTCACGAAAACCATCGAGGTCTCCGGTACGTACGACGGCGGTCTCAAGCGGTACTACGGCAGTGGCGACCTGGGCGGCGACGGCCAGGAGGAGGGCCAGGACCCGATCTTCAAGCTGAAGGACGGGGCCGTGCTCAAAAACGTCGTCATCGGCTCGCCGGCCGCCGACGGCGTGCACTGCTCGGGCAGCTGCACGCTGCAGAACGTGTGGTGGGAGGATGTCGGCGAGGACGCCGCCACCTTCAAGGGCACCTCCTCCGGCGCGACATACACGGTCACCGGCGGCGGCGCGAAGAAGGCCGACGACAAGGTCTTCCAGTTCAACGGCGCGGGCAAGCTGAACATCACTGGTTTCCAGGTCGCCGACTTCGGCAAGCTCGTGCGCAGTTGCGGCAACTGCTCGACCCAGTACAAGCGCACCATCAGTGTCAACGACGTGGATGTGACCGCGCCCGGCACGTCCCTGGTCGGCATCAACACCAACTACGGGGACACCGCGACGCTGCGGAGCATCCGCATCCACGGCGACAGCAGCAAGAAGATCAAGCCGTGCGTGCGCTACACGGGCAACGACGACGGTGACGAGCCGGTCGAGACGGGCAGCGGCCCGGACGGCACGTACTGCCGCTACTCGGCGTCCGACATCTCGTACAACTAACAACCCTGTAAGGCCAGTTGGTCGTGCGGCGGCCGTTTCTTCGCCGTTCTCGTGTCAGAAGCGTTGACGAACCCATCGAGTGGTTCTAGCTTCAACGCGTCGTACTTCATACGTCGTATATGAGACGTGATGCGCGAGATACGAGAACTGAGAGCGGCCGCCATGACTTTCGCCCCCGCCCCGATCCCTTCCCGCACGCAGTACGTGCTCGAAGCGGTCAAACACCGCATCCTCACCGGCCAGTTGAGTCCCGGCCAGTCGCTGGTCGAGACCGAACTCGCCGCCCAGTACGGGGTGTCCAAGACGCCCGTGCGCGAGGCGCTGAAGACCCTCGCCGGTACCGGACTCGTGGTCATGAGCCAGTACAAGGGCGTCACCGTGCGGATGGTCGACGCGGCCATGGCGCGCGAGGTCTACGACGTGCGGCTGCTGCTGGAGCCGGAGGCGGTCCGCCGCACCGTGCGAGCGGCCGCCTCCGTCGAGGACGCCCGTACGGCGCTGACCCGGGCCGCCGAGGCCGCCGACCCTGCGGACCGGTCGCTCGCCAACCGCGACTTCCACCGCGCGCTGTATCTGCCGTGCGGCAACCCGCTGCTGTCCCGGATGCTCGACGAGGTCCGCGACCAGGCCGCGCTCGTCTCGACCGTCGCCTGGGCGGCCGTGCCGTCCTGGGAGCGCGAGGCCGCCGAGCACGAGGAGATCCTCCGGCTGGTCACGACCGGTGACGCCGACGGCGCGGCCGGCGCCGTGCACGACCACATCGCCTCGTTCGTCGCCCGGGCGTTCCCCGAGCCGGACGAGGAGCCCACCGGAGAAACCCGCACCGGAGAACCCCTCACAGGAGAGAGACCGCAGGCATGACAGCCGCCGCATACGAGACCCACCGGGCGGCGCTCGCCGACGTCGTGGCCATCCCGGTGACCCCCTTCACGGCAACCGGTGCCCTCGACACCGACGCCCACCGCGCCCTGCTCCGCCGATTGCTCGACGGCGGCGTACGGACCCTGACGCCGAACGGCAACACCGGCGAGTTCTACGCCCTCACCCCCGACGAGCGGCGCGCCGTCACCGAGCTGACCATCGAGGAGGCGGGGGACCGGGCCACGGTCCTGGCCGGGATCGGCCACGACGTGCCGACCGCCGTCGCCTCCGCGCGGCACGCCCGCGAGCGTGGCGCCGACATGGTGATGGTGCATCAGCCCGTCCACCCCTACGTCTCGGCGGGCGGCTGGGTCGACTACCACCGGGCGATCGCCGAGGCCGTGCCCGAGCTGGGCATCGTCCCCTACGTCCGCAACGCGGCGCTGAGCGGCCGCCGGCTCGCCGAGCTCGCCGACGCCTGCCCGAACGTCATCGGTGTGAAGTACGCCGTCCCGGACGCGGCACGCTTCGCCGCCTTCGCGCGGGACGCCGGGCTGGACCGCTTCGTGTGGATCGCCGGTCTCGCCGAGCCGTACGCGCCCTCGTACTTCTCGGCCGGCGCCACCGGCTTCACCTCCGGGCTCGTCAACGTCGCCCCGGCCGTCTCCCTGAACATGCTCCGAGCGCTCAGGGACGGCGACTACCCGGCCGCCATGAAGGTCTGGGAGCAGATCCGCCGCTTCGAGGAGCTGCGCGGCGCGAACGGCTCCGCCGACAACGTCACCGTGGTCAAGGAGGCCCTGGCCTCGCTCGGCCTGTGCCGCCGCGACGTCCGCCCGCCGAGCAGGCCACTGCCCAAGGACGCGCGCGCCGAGGTCGCCGCCATCACCGCTGGGTGGCCCGTATGAGACGCCCGGAGGAGTACCGAAGCCATCAGTGGTACGGCACGGACGGGCTGCGCTCCTTCAGCCACCGCGCCCGCACCCGGCAGCTCGGCTATCTGCCCGAGGAACACCTCGGCAAGCCGGTCATCGCGATCCTCAACACCTGGTCCGACATCAACCCCTGCCACTCCCACCTGCGCGACCGCGCGCAGGCCGTCAAGCGCGGGGTGTGGCAGGCCGGCGGCTTCCCGCTCGAATTCCCCGTCGCCACGCTCAGCGAGACCTTCCAGAAGCCGACGCCGATGCTCTACCGCAACATGCTGGCGATGGAGACCGAGGAGCTGCTGCGCTCGTACCCGGTGGACGGTGCGGTACTGCTCGGCGGCTGCGACAAGTCCACGCCCGCGCTGCTGATGGGTGCCGCCAGCGCCGACCTGCCCGCCGTCTTCGTGCCCGCCGGGCCGATGCTGCCGGGCCACTGGCGCGGCACAACGCTCGGCTCCGGCACCGACATGTGGAAGTACTGGGACGACAAGCGCGCGGGTCTCATCGGTGACTGCGAAATGGCCGAGCTGGAGAGCGGGCTCGCCCGTTCGCCGGGGCACTGCATGACCATGGGGACGGCGTCCACGCTGACGGCCGCGGCCGAGGCGCTGGGCGTGACGGTGCCGGGCGCGTCGAGCATCCCGGCCGTGGACTCCGGGCACGACCGGATGGCCGCGGCCTCCGGGATGCGGATCGTCGACCTCGTACGCCGGGACGTCCGGCTGTCGCACCTGCTGACGGCCGAGGCGTTCGAGGACGCCGTCACCACCGTCCTCGGGCTCGGCGGCTCCACCAACGCCGTGATCCATCTGATCGCGATGGCCGGCCGCGCCGGAGTACGGCTGACGCTGGACGACTTCGACCGGATCGCCCGCACGGTGCCGGTGCTCGCCAACGTCCGCCCCGGCGGCGGCCCGTACCTCATGGAGGACTTCCACTTCGCCGGCGGCTTACCGGGCTTCCTCTCCCGGATCACCGACCTGCTCCATCTGGACCGACCCACCGTCAACGGGCGGTTCGGCGATCAGATCGAGCACGCTGCCGTGCACAACGACGAGGTGATCCGCACCCGGGACAACCCGGTCGCGGAGGAGGGCGGTGTCGCCGTACTGCGCGGCAACCTCTGCCCCGACGGCGCGGTCATCAAGCACATCGCCGCCGAACCGCACCTCCTCGAACACACCGGACCCGCGGTCGTCTTCGACGACTACCGGACGATGCAGCGGACCCTCGACGACCCGGCGCTCGGCATCACCGCGGATCACGTGCTCGTGCTGCGCAACGCCGGGCCCAAGGGCGGCCCCGGCATGCCCGAGTACGGCATGCTGCCGATCCCCGACCATCTGCTCAAGCAGGGTGTGCGCGACATGGTGCGGATCTCCGACGCCCGGATGAGCGGCACCAGTTACGGCGCGTGCGTGCTCCACATCGCCCCCGAGTCGTACGTCGGCGGGCCGCTGGCCCTGGTACGCACCGGCGACCCGATCACCCTCGACGTCGCGGCGCGCACGCTGCGACTCGATGTACCGGATGCGGAGCTGGCGCGCCGCCGCGCCGCCTGGACGCCGCCGCCCGAGCGGTACGAGCGCGGCTACGGCGCGCTCTACGCCGAGCAGATCACCCAGGCCGACACCGGCTGCGACTTCGCCTTCCTCGCGCGCCCCGGCAAGGTCCCGGACCCGTACGCCGGTTGAGATCCCGGGCCCGCGCCCGCCGGCCGTCGCACGTTCCCGAGAACGGAGAAGAGTCATGGCCCAAGCCGCAGCCGTGGCCGAGTCACCGCCCAGAGCCAGACCTCGCCGCGGCACCGGAGCGCACCCGCGCCGGCTGCCGTACCTGCTGATCGCGCCCGCCGGGCTGCTGATGCTGGGCTTCATCGTCTACCCCGTGCTGAGCGTCTTCTGGACCGCGCTGCAGCACGACAACCCCACCAAGCCCTGGCGGAACGGCTTCGCCGGGCTGGACAACTTCACCGAGATCTTCGCCCGCGACCCGCAGTTCTGGTCCACTCTGTCCTTCAGCCTCAAGTGGGTCGTCGTCGAGGTAGGGCTGCAGCTGCTGTTCGGGCTGGCCCTCGCGCTCATCGTCAACCAGACCTTCGCGGGCCGGGCGCTCGCCCGCGCGCTGGTCTTCTCGCCGTGGGCCGTCTCCGGCGTCCTCACCTCCGCGATCTGGGTACTGCTCTACAACTCCCAGACCGGCCTCAGCCGCTACCTCGCCGACGCGGGCATCGGGGAGTACGGCACCTCCTGGCTCTCCGACACCGCCACCGTCTTCCCCGCCGTGGTCGTCGCCGACCTCTGGCGCGGGGTGCCCTTCTTCGCCATCCTCATCCTCGCCGACCTGCAGTCCGTCTCCAAGGATCTCTACGAGGCGGCCGAGGTGGACGGCGCGAGCCGGCTGCGGCAGTTTCTCCACATCACCCTGCCGCACCTCAAGGATGCGATCATCCTCTCCACACTGCTGCGCGCGGTGTGGGAGTTCAACAACGTCGACCTGCTCTACACGCTGACCGGCGGCGGCCCGGCGGGCGAGACCACCACCTTGCCGCTCTACATCGCCAACACCTCCGTCGACGCCCACAACTTCGGCTACGCGTCCGCGCTGACCACCGTCGCGTTCGTCATCCTGCTCTGCTGCTCGATGGTCTATCTGCGGCTGAGCAAGTTCGGAGGGGGCGACAAGTGACCACGCCCACGCTGCACTTCGGTAGAAGACGGGCTTGGGACCAGGCCCCCCGCTGGCAGATCCACCTCCCGCTCGCGCTCTACCTCCTCTTCACCCTCGTCCCCTTCTACTGGATCCTGCTCTTCGCGCTCCGCCCGGCCGGCTCCACCTCGCTCGTGCCCTGGCCGATCACCTTCGAGCACTTCGCGAAGGTGTGGACCGAGCGCAGCTTCGCGACGTACTTCCAGAACAGCGTGCTCATCGCCGTGGCCACGCTGGTCCTCACCACGGTCGTCGCGCTGGCCGGCGGCTACGCGCTCGCCCGCTTCGACTTCCGCGCGAAGAAGGGCTTCATGCTGGGCCTGCTGTGCTCCCAGTTCGTGCCCGGGGCGCTGCTGCTCGTGCCGCTGTTCCAGATCTTCGCCCAGCTCCGGATGATCAACTCGCTGGGCAGTGTCATCATCGCCGAGACCGTCTTCCAGCTGCCGCTGTCGATGATCCTGATCAGCGGTTTCATCAGGAACGTGCCGTACTCCCTGGAGGAGGCCGCCTGGGTCGACGGCTGCGACCGCTTCCGGGCCTTCCGCACGGTCGTACTGCCCCTGCTGCGGCCCGGCCTGGTCGCCGTCGGCTCGTTCGCCTTCGTGCACGCCTGGAACCACTTCCTCTTCGCGCTGATGTTCCTCAGCAACCAGGAGAAGCAGACCATCCCCGTCGGCCTGAACACCCTGATGGGCGCGGACAGCGTCGACCTCGGCGCGCTGGCCGCGGGCGGCGTCATCGCGGCCGTACCCGTCGTGATCGTCTTCGCGTACATCCAGAAGTGGCTGATCACCGGCTTCAGCGCGGGGGCGGTGAAGGGATGAGCCGCGCCGGTACGGAAGAACCGCTGCCGGTCGTCCTCGTGGGCGCACGCGGCCACGGCCACTGGCACCTCGCCAACATCCGGCGACTGTCCGGACAGGGCCGCGTCCGCCTCGTCGGCGTCTGCGACCTGACCCCGCTGACCACCACCGAGCTGGACGGGTTCGGACCTGTCGCGCAGTCGGACGACTTCGAGACGCTGCTCGCCGCCACCGGCGCCCGTATCGCCGTCCTCTGCACGCCCATCCCCACCCACGCCGACCTCGCGCTGACCGCCGCGAGGAGCGGCGTCCACCTGCTCGTCGAGAAGCCGCCCGCGCCGTCCTACGCGGAGTACCGGCGGATGGCCGACGGCATTGCGGCGGCCGGTGTGGCCTGCAACATCGGCTTCCAGTCGCTCGGCTCGCACGCCGTCGCCGCCATCCGCGACCTGGTGCGCGAGGGCGCGATCGGCGAACCGGCCGGCATCGGCGCGGCCGGGGCCTGGGTGCGTGACGAGGCGTACTTCCGCCGCGCGCCCTGGGCCGGGCGCCGCAGGCTCGACGGCACCGACGTCCTGGACGGCGTACTCACCAACCCGCTCGCGCACGCCGTCGCCACCGCCCTCGCGCTCGACGGCAGCACCACCGCCGAGGACGTCGCGGAGGTGGAGACCGAGCTCTTCCGCGCCCACGCCATCGAGTCCGACGACACCTCCTGCGTCCGCGTCACCACCGCACACGGCAGCCGCGTCACGGTCGCCGCCACCCTGTGCGCCGAGACCGCCGCCGAGCCGTACGTCGTCGTGCACGGCACCCACGGCAGGATCACCTTCTGGTACAAGCAGGACCGCGTCCTCGTGCAGCGCACGGACCACGACCCCGAGGAGACCGTGCACGGCCGCACCGACCTGCTGGAGAACCTGGCCGACCACCTCACCCGCGGCACTCCGTTGTACGTACCGCCCGCCGCCACCGGCGCCTTCATGCGGGTACTCGAAGCGATCCGCCGCGCCCCGGACCCGGCGGCACTGCCGACGGACGCCTGGCACACGGCACCCGGTACCGCAACGACGGCCGGCGGGAGCGCCCTCCGTCGCGTCGTCCCCGGCATCGACGGCCTCGTCGCCGCCGCTGCCGACACCCTGTCCCTCTATTCCGAACTGGGCGCCGCGTGGGCGCTCCCGGAGGAGGCGCGCTCCCGATGACCGTCACCGACCACACCCCGACGCTGGCCCTGTGCTGCGCCGGTCGGCCCGTCGCCCGGTACGCCTACCGGCCCGGCCTCCCCGCC
>NZ_NHSG01000274.1:0-27198 GCF_020024005.1 Streptomyces purpurogeneiscleroticus | reverse complement strand
GTACGGCGCGGGGCATGGGCCTCCTTGAGTCGGCTGCGTACGGATGCGGGACAGTGCGGCAGGGGTCTTCGCTGCGTACGAGTACGGACGGTCCGTGGGGCGTCGTCGGCCGACGGTCTGCTGGTACCAGCCTAAGTGCCGGGATTGTCCGGGTCGCTGCCGGAGGGTTAACCCAAGATCACAAACGTGCGGAGGCGCTCCGGATACGGTCCTGGCATGACGAACGATGTGATCGTGGTGGGTGCCGGTGTCACCGGCCTGACCTGCGCCGTCCAGCTCGCCGAAACCGGCCGTGCGGTCCGGGTGATCAGCCGGGACCAGGGTGCCGGTACGACGTCCTCCGTGGCGGGCGGGCTGTGCTGGCCGTACCGCATCCTCCCGGAGGAGGCGGCCGTCGAGTGGTCGGTGCGCGGCTACGAAGCGCTGGCGGGGCTCGCGGAGACCGAGGGCACGGGCGTACGGATGGTGACGGGCACGATGGCGGCGGCGTCGGTGCCGGACCGATGGCGGGACGCCGTACCGGGGCTGCGCGCCGCGCGCCCCGAAGAGCTGCCCGCCGGCATACCCGAGGGCCTGCGGGCCCGCACCCCTCTGGTGGCCATGGACGCGCATCTCCAGTACCTGGAGCGGCGGCTGGCCGCGGCCGGCGGCACCCTGGAGCGGCGCGCGGCCGACTCCCTGGACGCCCTCGCACAGGAGGCCGGCGCGGTGGTGAACTGCTCGGGGCTGGGCGCCCGGGAGCTGGTGCCCGACCCGGACGTACGGCCTGTACAGGGCCAACTGGTGATCGTCGAGAACCCGGGGATCGAGGAGTGGTTCGTCGACGCCGACGGCCACGCGGACACCACGACGTACGTGCTGCCGCAGCCGTACGGCGTCGTGCTGGGCGGCACCGCGGTCGAGGGCGCGTGGTCGACCGAGCCCGATCCGGCGGTCGCCGAGGCGATCGTGGCGCGTTGTGTCCGCGTCCACCCCGCGCTGGCCGACGCGCGGATCCTCGCGCACCGGGTGGGGCTGCGCCCGGCCCGGCCCGCGGTGCGCCTGGAGGCCGAGCGGCTGCCGGGCGGCGGGCTGTGCGTGCACAACTACGGGCACGGCGGCGCGGGCGTCACCGTGGCGTGGGGCTGCGCGGACGAAGTGGTGCGGCTGCTGGACGCCGCGGTCTGAGAGCGTCCGGACGCGCCGGAGCGGAGGGCCGCGGTGGCCCTCCGCTCCGATGACGCAGACGGCACCGGCGAAGCCGGTGACGCGCCTGCCGGTCAGCCCTTTCCGGTCAGTCCTTCCCGGTACCCGCCGGTGCCGGCCCGTCCTTGTCGCTGATGACCGTCGCTTCCTCCCCCGAGCCGCCGTTGGACGGCCCGATCCGGATCTCGAAGTCGCCCTCGTACTTCTCGTGTCCGGCCACGACCGCGGCCTCGATGGCCTCCTCGCCGATCTGCCCCCGAACGATCAGCGGATCGCTCCGCAGATCCTTCAGGAGCGACCAACACATGGCGATCATGACGAGTGTGAACGGTGCCGCGACCAGAATGGTGAGGTTCTGCAGACCCGTGAGGGCGTCGCCGCTGCCGCCGCCGATGAGCAGCATGATCGCGGCGACCGCGCCCGTGACCGAGCCCCAGAAGATGACCATCGGCTTGGTCGGCTCCATGGTGCCCTTCTGGGACAGCGTGCCCATCACGATGGACGCGGCGTCCGCACCGGACACGAAGAAGATACCGACCAGGATCATGACAATGACGCTCATGAGGGTGGCAACCGGGTACTGGTGCAGCACATCGAAGAGCTGCCCCTCCACGGAGGAGGTGTCCGAGAGCTGCTTGCGGTCCTTCAGGAACATCGCCGACTGCCCGAAGATCGCGAACCAGATCAGGCTCACGACGCTGGGCACCAGGATGACGCCGCCGACGAACTGCCGGATCGTGCGGCCCCGGCTGATGCGCGCGATGAACATGCCCACGAAGGGCGTCCAGGAGATCCACCACGCCCAGTAGAAGACCGTCCAGCTGCGCAGCCAGGTGTCGACGCCCTCACCGCTGCTGGCGCCCGTACGGCCCGCCATCTGCGGCAGTTCGTCGAAGAACGTGGCGACCCCGGTGGGCACCATGTTCAGGATGAGGATGGTCGGCCCCGCGATGAACACGAAGACGGCCAGGATCAGCGCCAGCACCATGTTGATGTTGGACAGCCACTGGATGCCCTTGGCGATGCCGGAGACCGCCGAGAGGATGAAGGCGATCGTCAGCACGGTGATGATGCTGACCAGCAGCGTCGTGCTGACGCTGTCCTTCCAGCCGAGGACCTTGATGCCGCTGCCGATCTGCAGCGCTCCCAGACCCAGCGAGGCGGCCGAGCCGAAGAGCGTCGCGAAGATCGCAAGGATGTCGATGACCCGGCCGCCCGTGCCGTTGGCCCGCCGTGCGCCGATCAGCGGGGTGAAAACCGCGCTGATCGTCTGCCGGCGGCCCCGCCGGAAGGTGCTGTAGGCGATGCCGAGCCCGACCACCGCGTAGATGGCCCACGGGTGCAGCGTCCAGTGGAACAGCGTGGTGGCCATCGCCGTATCCATGGCCTGCGCGGCGTCCCGGGGGTGGGTGCCCGGCGGATGGGTGGTGAAGTGCCCCAGCGGCTCGCTCACGCCGTAGAACATCAGGCCGATGCCCATGCCGGCGCTGAACATCATCGCGATCCAGGAGACCGTACGGAACTCGGGGTGCTCGCCCTCCCTTCCGAGGGTGATGCGCCCGTACTTGCTGATGGCCAGCCAGATCGCGAAGATCACAAAGCCGGACGCGGCCAGTACAAAGGCCCATCCGCCGTTTTTGATGAGCCAGTCGAGCATCGTGCCCGATGCGTTCTCGAGTGACTCGGTGGAGGTCGCTCCCCAGACAATGAAGGCCAGGGTGAGCAGTGCCGTGACGCCGAAGACCACGCGGTCGGTCTGGGCGGGGCGGGCACGTTGCGACTCCGGGGGCAGGTCGATCGGGGTTGTCGCCCCGCTCCCGCCCCCCGGTTCGTTCTCTCTGTCCGTCACGTGGTGACCTTTCGATGGGCTGGATTTCCCCTAGCCATTACCCCCTACCACGGTTTAACACGCGGTTGACGGCTTCGCGGCAGTAAGGTGATATGCCGATCGTTCATCGAGCAGCAGCGGCACTAGCGCCCGAAGGGGCTGACGCAGCCGTACGACGGCGCCTTCGCCGTCGCGGTCGGCGCGTACACCGTGCAGCGTGAGCTCGTCTCCGACCTCCGCATAGCTTTCCTTGTCCAGCCGGTAAGCGCACGGCGGGTCCTGGAGGATCTCCTCGTCCGTTGCCGGATCGTTGTCCGCGCCGCCGAAGTAAACGGGCCCGCGGTCCGCGTATCCTGCCAGCCGCGCCGCTGTGGTGGCCGCCTCGATCCGGCCACGGCGCTCATCGAGGAAGGCGAACGTGCCCTTCAGCCCGGCGAGCTGGGAGTCGACCCGGCGCCGGTTGTTCACGGCCGGGTCGTCCTTCTCGGCCTGCGTGAGCGGCGTCGTACGGGTCTCGACGAGCAGCCCGACGGAGTTCTTCACGCCGGCCGCGTTGCGCAGGATGCGCTCCTGCCCGTCGCCCGCCACCTGCTTGATGGGCTCGCCGGTCTCCGGATCGGTCCAGATGCCGTAGATGCCGGTGCTGAAGCCGCTGTCCTCCACGGTGGGGCGTACGTACCGCTCGGAGAGCGTGCCGGCCTCGTCGTGCACCGCGTCATGGGTGTTGAGGCTGCGCGGCCACAGGGACAGCAGGTCCTTGTCGTAGTACGGCGGGGTGGCTCCGTACTCGTGCAGGTCGTAGATGGTGTCCGGGCGGTAGTCGCGGAACAGCGCGGCCATCGTGCGGGCCTCGGCGGTCTTCAGGGCGAGGTGGTCGCGGTTGATGTCCACGCCGTCGGAGTTGCCGCGGGTGTTCGCGGCCCGGCCGTCGGGGTTGGCGGTCGGAAGGACCAGGACGCTGGTGTGCTCCAGGAAGCGGCGGGTGGCCGCGTCGGTGGCGTAGGCGAGGTTCCGGACGGTGGACAGGCACGCCTCGCGCCCGGAGGGCTCGTTGCCGTGCTGGGAGCAGATCAACAGGACCGAGTTGCCGCGGCGTATCCCATCGGCGTCGGGCGGCTGCGTGGCGCCGATGCGGACGAGCTGGAGCGGGCGTCCCTGCTTCGTCGAGCCGATGCGGTCGACGCGCGTGCGCGCGCTGTCCCGGTCCACGCGGGCGAGGAACTCCTGCTCCTCGGGCTGAGTGGTCCAGCGCGCGCCGTTGCTGGTCTCGAAGCCGGTACGCGGTCCTTCGTGCGCCGCGGCCGTGGCCGGCGCCGGCGCGGCCAGGAAGGTCGTGGTGAGCGCGGTGGCGACGGCGCCGAGGAGCGCGGCGCGGAATCTGTACCTCACGAAGTGGTGCCTCCCTCTGGTGGAGCGGACAGGGTGCTCCGGACCGGGGCCGTGTGCGTACGCTGCGGCCCCGGCCCGGTGGTCAGCGGGCGTCCGGCACGGGCCTGCCGGGGCGCGGCGCGTCCAGTCCGGCGAGCGGGCCGGCCCCGGTGTGCGGTGCCTGCGGCGTACCGGAGAGGGCGCGCGCGGCGCCCGTGAGCGGCAGTTCGGCCTTGGTGCGGGACAGGTCGAGGGTGAGCGTCGGCCGGGTGGACGGCGGGTCGATGAGACCGGCGTCCGTGCCGCCCACGATCAGCGCGAGCCGGTGCCCGGCCGGTACGACATGGTCGGTCGCGGCCAGGTCCAGGGTGATCGTGTACGGCTTCCCGGGGGTCAGCGGGCGGCCCTTGTGCGGGTCGGCGTAGGTGCCGAGGTCGGCCCAGCCGCGGCTGAAGACGGTCTGCCGCACCTTCTCGGTGTCGGGCGCGGTCTCCTTGAAGCAGGCACTGTCGCCGTCCCGGCTCGCGCCCCAGCAGGTGCGTCGGTCCAGCGTGGTGATGCCTTCGCCCTGCCCCGTGTAGTCGCGGATGGTGGCGGGGCCGAGGTCGACCAGTACGGCCGAGAGGTGGGCGGTGGCGGTGGACGGGGTGGCGGTCACGGTGACCTTGCCGCCGCCCGAGAGGCGCAGCGGGGCCGCCAGCGGCGCGGTGCTGAACGCGGCCTTCGCGGCCGTCGGTTGATCGGCGTGCGCCGCCCAGTCGGTCTCGCTCAGCTTCGGGTCGTCGGTGAAGGTCTCGGTGGCGCCGGGCGGCGCGGGCTTCGTCCCGAGCACTCCGACCCCGGGCTGCTCGCCCTTACCGGGCCGCAGGGTCGTACGGGTGGCCGTGCCGGGCGCGGGCCAGACGCGGTCCGTCGTCCACTTCCCCGGGGCCCGCTCGATGTCGGCCATCGGGGCGCGGTCGGCGCCGTTCTCGTAACCCATCAGGTAGTGGTCGAACCACCGGTGCAGCGCGGACACCCACTCCTTCCGCCGGAAGTCGAACGGATCGACGTGCCCGGTCTGGGACAGCCAGATCTTGCGCTCCACGCCGTTCTTCGCCAGCGCGTCCCACCACTGCCCGAAGTGCTTGGTACGGACGTTGAGGTCCTGCATGCCGTGCACGACGAAGACGCTGGCCTTCACCTTGTGCGCGTCCTTCACGTAGTCACGGGCGTCCCACAGGCCGGTCCAGTCGCCGCTCCGGGGTGCGCCGTCGACGAGCTCCTTCTGTACGGCCTTGCAGCGGGCGCGGGCCGCCGGGCTCTCGACGTAGTCGGACAGCCAGTCGGGGCCGGAGTCGTAGAGCGGCGCGCCCTGGGAGAAGTAGTAGTCGTACCAGGAGGAGATGGCGCCGATGGGCACGATGGTCTTCAGGTTCGGCACGCCGGTGGCGGCGACGCCGTTGGCCACGGTGCCGTCGTAGCTCTTGCCGATCATGCCGGTCCTGCCGTTGGACCAGCCGGCGGTGACCCGTTTCCCGCCCGTGGGGGCGTCGTAGCCGCGGGCGCGGCCGGCCAGCCAGTCCACAACGGCCTTGGCGGACCGCACATCGGAGCGGCCGCCGACGTCCACACAGCCGTCGGAGCGGTTGGTGCCGGCCAGGTCGACCAGGACGGTCGCATAGCCGCGCGGCACGAAGTAGTTGTCGTAGTGGAGCGGGAACTGTACGGGGCGGCCGTCGGCACCGTAGGTCTTCTTCTGGCTCTCGTTGCCGCGGCCGCAGCAGGAGTAGTACGGACTCGCGTCCATGATCACGGGTATCCGGCGGCCCTGTTGCGCCGGTTCGCGCGGCCGGACGATGTCGACGGCGACCCGGTCGGTCCTGCCGTCCGAGTCGCCGTCCAGCTTCGTGTCCACCCACACCGACTCGCGGATGGCGCGGTCGTAGGAGTACACGGGCCTGCTCTCCCCGGAGGCGCCGGGTGCGGCCTGCGCGGCGCCGCCGGGCGGGAGCAGGACGGCCAGTAAGGCGGCGGTGGCCGCCACGACGAACGCTTGCCA
Source organism: Streptomyces purpurogeneiscleroticus (assembly GCF_020024005.1). Lineage (NCBI taxonomy): Bacteria > Bacillati > Actinomycetota > Actinomycetes > Kitasatosporales > Streptomycetaceae > Streptomyces > Streptomyces purpurogeneiscleroticus. The sequence continues at coordinate 20,776 of NZ_NHSG01000274.1, read as the reverse complement.
CGGTATGCGGCCTCGCCGCGTGCGTATGGTCACCCGCGGGACCGTAGCGCGAGGCCAGGGCGGTACGTAAGGGTGTGGCAGGGACGGAAGTGACCATGACGGCCCGATGTCGGTCATGTGTCAGATATGGCCATGCACCTGACGTGAGACACCGCAGTACATAGGGTCGGAAGCGATCCCTACCTGGATCGGTAACACCCCCCACGAAGGCCGGAACCGACCGGTCTCTCCGACGAGTTGGAGGACTCGTGCGTCACAGACTCCTCGTGCCGGGCGCCGCCGCGCTCAGCCTGCTGCTGGCGATCCCGGCATCGGCTGCCGACTACTCCCCCGGCGCCCCGGGCGTGGGCGACTCCTACTACCCCGAGAGCGGCAACGGCGGGTACGACGTCTCCCACTACGACCTGCGCCTGAAGTACCAGCCGAAGACGGACCTGTTGGAGGGCACCGCGACCCTCCTCGCGAAGACCACGCAGGACCTCTCCCGCTTCAACCTCGACTTCGGCCTGAAGGTCAGCGAGGTCCGCGTCAACGGCAAGAAGGCGGCCTTCAAGACGTCCGGCAAGCACGAGCTGGAGGTGACGCCGGCCGCGCCGCTGCCCAAGGGCAAGGACATCAGCGTCGTCGTGCGCTACGCGGGCAAGCCCTCCGAGCTGAAGATCGACGGCTTCACGGCGTGGGCACGCACCCCCGACGGCGGCGTGGTCGCGCAGGAGCCGGACGCGGCGGTGTGGTGGCACCCGAGCAACGACCACCCCACCGACAAGGCGACGTACGACATCTCGGTAGCCGTGCCGGACGGCACCCAGGCGCTCAGCAACGGCGTCCTGCTCTCGCAGTCCTCCAAGCTCGGCTGGACGCGCTACAACTGGCGCTCGGACAAGCCGCAGGCGACGTATCTGACCACGCTCGCGGTCGGCAAGTTCGACATCACCAAGGACACCACGGCGAACGGCCTGCCGGTCATCAACGCCGTCAGCAAGGACCTCGGCAGCAACGAGGGCGCCGCGAAGGCCAGCATCGAGCGCACCACCGAGGTCGCGGAGTGGCTGGAGGGCGTCTTCGGCCCGTACCCGTTCAACGCGCTCGGCGGTTACGTACCGAACGTTCCGGCCGGTTACGCGCTGGAGACCCAGACCCGCCCCTTCTACGGCAAGAAGGCGTTCGACGCGGGCACCAACGTTTCTGTCGTGGTGCACGAGCTGGCCCACCAGTGGTACGGCGACAGCGTGTCCCTGAAGGACTGGAAGGACATCTGGGTCAACGAGGGCTTCGCGCGCTACAGCCAGTGGCTGTGGTCGGAGAAGGAGGGCGAGGGCACCGCGCAGGAGCTGGCGGACTACGTGTACGACCGGCACCCGGCCGACGACGCCTTCTGGACGGTGAAGCCGGGCGACCCGGGCCCGGAGAACCAGTTCGACATCGCGGTCTACGACCGGGGCGCGCTGGCCCTCCAGGCGCTGCGCAACAAGCTCGGCGACAAGACCTTCTTCGAGATCCTCAAGTCCTGGCCGACGGAGAACAAGTACGGCAACGCCTCGGTCGCCGACTTCGTGAAGTTCGCCGAGGAGAAGTCCGGCAAGCCGCTCGCCGCTTTCTTCGACACCTGGCTGTACCAGCCCGCGAAGCCGTCGGCCCCGGCGGCACAGAGCGCCACGATCGCGGCCGCCGGCAAGGCATCGGCACCCCAGCCGAAGTCCTGGAAGAAAATCGCCGCGACGAACAACGTTCACGCGCACGGCGACAACCACGCGCACGACGACGTGCACACGCAGGACGACGTGCACACGCAGGACGGCCACCGCCCGGAATAAATCTTCCCGCCGGCTACCGGTTACCAGAAGGTAACCACGCCTGATTGGATGTGCGGCACCGGATCAATTCCCACCCCCCACAGGGAGATTCAGTGCCGCACTCCGCCCCGCACTACACCTCGCGCCGCACGCGCGCCGCCGTCCTCGCCACCGCGATCGCCGTCGCCGCGTCGCCACTCCTCACGGCCACCACCGCGACAGCCGCACCGGCCGCCACCGCGGACACTCCCGCGCTGAAGGTCCTCACCTACAACGCATTCCTGTTCAGCAAAACGCTCTACCCCAACTGGGGCCAGGACCACCGCGCGAAGGAGATCCCCGCGGCGGACTTCTTCCGCGGCCAGGACGTCGTCTTCCTCCAGGAGGCGTTCGACAACTCCTCCTCCGACGCCCTGAAGGCGAACGCCGCCGCGCAGTATCCGTACCAGACCCCGGTCATGGGCCGCGGCAAGGACGGCTGGGACGCCACCGGAGGCGCGTACTCCTCGCTCACCCCGGAGGACGGCGGCGTCACCGTCCTCAGCAAGTGGCCGGTGCTCCGCAAGGAGCAGTACATCTACAAGGACGCCTGCGGCTCGGACTACTACTCCAACAAGGGCTTCGTCTACGCCGTACTGAACGTGAACGGCACGAAGGTGCACGTCGTCGGCACTCACACGCAGTCCACCGACCCCGGCTGCGCCGCGGGCGAGGCCGCCACCACCCGCGCGAAGCAGTTCAAGGAACTGGACGCCTTCCTCGACGCCAAGCAGATCCCGGCAGGCGAGCAGGTCATGGTGGCGGGCGACTTCAACGTCGACTCACGGAGCACGGAGTACGGGGCGATGCTGAGCGCCGCCGGCCTCACAGCCGCCGACACCCGCACCGGACACCCGTACTCCTTCGACACCCAGGACAACTCCATCGCCCGGGACCGCTACCCCACCGACCCCCGCGAGGACCTGGACTACGTCCTCCACCGCACCGGCCACACCCGCCCGGCCGACTGGCGCAACGAGGTCGTCAAGGAGGACTGCCCGCCGTGGACGGTCACGAGCGGCGGCAAGGAGTACACGTACACGAACCTGTCGGACCACTACCCGGTGACCGCGGGCTGAGGCAGGTCGCCTCCCGTCCCCACATCGACTTGACGAGGTTCGTCGCCTTGCCGTTCTGCAGTGCGTCGAACTCCTCCTGGAGCTCGACGCACTGCAGAACGCTCTTGCACCCTGCCGAGGCCGGGAGTGATATGCCGCTTCAGCGGTTCTCGACGACTACCCCTGCTTCTGCCACAGCTTGTACCGGTAGTGATCCCCTCTACGGTAACCATCCTTAACGGTCAAGGCGTATCCCACCTTCACCGGCCGATCAGTATCCGTATCAGTGAGCGCCCAGCGGTACTTCATGCCCTTCGTCATCCCGGAGCCCGCCGTCGCGATGTTCTCTGTGACATCCACCCGGTAGTGCTCGGCGAACTCGGCAGGGACCTTGCCATCTGCCTTATCGGCCTTCAAGCGCAGCTTCGCGGCCTTGTCCGCCTTGCCGGCAGCTTCAGCCTTCTCTGCCCGCTCTCGAAGCAGTTCCCCTACATCTTTCATTGCTCTCGCCTGCCTTCACTCTCTCCTCACCGTACGAGCGCGAGAACCAAAGATCGATATCTCGAGGGGGTGGTACCCATGGACATCCGTCTTGCCAATGGCGCACCTCAGGCGCAGCATGAGAACAGCACATAAAGAGATGAGCGAGATGGGCATCGCCATCTTCGCTTGCCGGACGCGCATGCGACAGCAATGACATACTGATCTCCCCCGGTCACCCTGAGCAGCGGAGTGAGAGCTCTAAGAGGCAGGCCGACTTCGCACAAGGCGCAGCCGCTTACATCCGCTTCGGATTTTCGGCGTTTCCACGGACTCGGCGGCCATCGGTCGGGCGATGGGCGGTACATGGCCCTGTGAGCGCCCTGTTTCCAGCGTGCATCTCCAGATCTGCGCCCGCATCTCCGAGGCGCAGTAATCCATGCGTCCCCGCTTCATCGCTCGGTTCCGTCACCCCTCCGCACAACCATCAAGTTCACCTTCAAGCTGCGCAACCGCTGTGAGAGCGCGATGGACCTCAACGACATGTACATCAGCTGCCTCTACGTCGACGAGTGGATCAACATGCCGACAAGCCACCTGCGGCCTGGACGTTCCATCTCTGCGACGACGGCATGCGAGCTGCCGGGGAGCAAGAAGTACGTACAGATCGAGGTGGTGCTGAGCTACGAGACGGAGGCGGCAATCTTCGCCGGTGACGTGAAGTAGTCCAAAGCTTCGGCCGGGAGGCAGGACTCATTCCCAGCGTGATGAGGCTGCGAAACACACTTCTGAGCAGCAGCGCCGAAAAGGAATGGCGCACCGAGCCAGTCCGCGAGAACGGCCCTCCGCGCCTTACCCGTAACACCACTTGAGGCGATATCCCATGTACCACCAGGGCAGGTCCCGAGGCCGACGCCAGGCGGTTGCCATCTTCATCGCGCCGCTTGCCGCGCTTGCCCTCGCGAGCTGCGGAAGCGAAGCGAGCGAGAAGGACACACCGGAGACCACAGTCACCCAGACCGTGAATGAGTCGCCCACCATGGAAGAGGAGTCGACTGAAGAGGCGCAGCTTCCTGACATGGTGGGCAAGAGCCTGCAGGACGCGCAAGACAGCGCTCAGGCTGCTGGGTTCTACAACCTCGCCTCGCACGACGCGACCGGCATGGACCGGCTCCAGGTCCTGGACCGGAACTGGAAGGTGTGCTCCCAAGAGCCACAGGCAGGCACCCTCTCCACGGACACCCAGATCGACTTCGGCGCCGTGAAGCAGGACGAAGCCTGCCCATGACCCATGGGTAGCACCCAGCCGCTGCTTGGGATGCCGACCTGCAGCGCGGCATACTCCAGCCAAGCCGCTGCCGGCCTCGCCAACTACGTCAGATCAGCGGCGCGGGCCCGGGATCTTCGGGGCGGGCGGGCCTTCGAGGCCGTCTGTGCCGCCGGTCGTCGTGGTGCGGTCCGCGGCTATGCGGCTGACGCGGCCGCGGACCGCGAACCAGCCGACGACCAGGGCCACGCCGATCACCGGGGCCAGCATGACCGTGTCGCGGCCGACGCCGCCGTCGAACCACATCAGGACGATGACGCCCAGCAGGAACGCGATGGTGACGATGTCGGTGACCGGTGTGCCCGGGAGGCGGAACTTGGGGCGCTGCAGGACGCCCTCCTTGGTGCGGCGGACGAACACCATGTGACAGAGCATGATCACGACCCAGGTGCTGATGACACCGAGCGCCGCGATGTTGATCACGATCTCGAACGCCTTGCCCGGCACCACGTAGTTCAGCCCGACGCCCAGCACACAGACCGCCGAGGTGAGCAGGATGCCGCCGTACGGCACCTGGTGGCGGTTCATCCGGCCGGTGAACTTCGGCGCGGAGCCTGCCGCCGACATCGAGCGCAGGATGCGGCCCGTGGAGTACAGACCGGAGTTGAGGCTGGACATGGCGGCGGTGAGCACGACGAGGTTCATCACGTCGCCCGCGGCCGGTACGCCGACGTTGGAGAGCACGGTGACGAAGGGGCTCTCGCCGTCGGTGTACTTGTCCCACGGCATCAGCAGCGTCAGCAGCACGACCGAGCCGACGTAGAAGATGCCGACCCGCCACATGATCGAGTTGACGGCCTTCGGGACGACCTTGTGCGGCTCGCTGGTCTCGCCCGCGGTGACGCCGACCATCTCGACGGCGGAGTACGCGAAGACGACGCCCTGGAGGACGACCACGACGGGCAGCAGGCCGGTCGGGAAGAGGCCACCGTTGTCGCTGATCAGATCGAAGCCGGGCGTGTGGCCGCTCACCGGGTGCTGGGTGGCGAGCAGGAAGATGCCGATCAGCATGAAGATCACCAGCGCGGCGACCTTGATGATCGCGAACCAGAACTCCAGCTCACCGAAGATCTTCACCGAGATCAGGTTCACGGCGAGGACCACCGCGAGCGCGATCAGTGCCATCAGCCATTGCGGCACGTCGGTGAAGAGGCTCCAGTAGTGCGTGTAGAGCGCGATGGCGGTGATGTCGGCGATACCGGTGGTCGACCAGTTCACGACGTACATCCAGCCCGCCACGTAGGCGCCCTTCTCGCCCAGGAACTCACGGGCGTAGGACACGAACGAGCCGGAGGAGGGGCGGTGCAGCACCATCTCGCCCAGCGCCCGGACGACGAAGAAGGCGAAGAGGCCACAGACCGCGTAGGCGATGGCGAGCGCGGGGCCCGCGGCGGCCAGCCGGCCGCCGGCGCCGAGGAAGAGGCCGGTGCCGATCGCGCCGCCAATGGCGATCATGTTGATGTGCCGGGCCTTGAGGCCCTTGCTGTATCCGGCGTCGCCCGCGTCGTGCGGGGCGTCGCCGTTCCCCCCGTCCGGCGGCCGGTAGGCGTCTTCCTGGACGGTGTTCGTGCTCACAGGTGCGTCATCTCGCTTTCGGGAGGGCGGTGCAGCGATGGCCGGACGTCGCGGATCGCGCGAGTCGGACCGACCGCACACCTTCCCCGAAGTGCGGGCATCCGTCTGTGAAGGAGATCACAGGGGGTCGGCCGTCAACCTCGCCGGGCCCTTTCGGAAGCCGCCCGATGGCCCCCTCGGTCCTTGGAGAACGGTCCCCTCAGTCCTTGAGGATCAGCACGAGCGCCAGCACTACCGCCACCGGCCAGCCCGCCAGTAGTACGACCGCCCACAGCCCGCCGCCGGGCCCCCTGAGCAGCGCCACGAGCCGTCCGACCAGGCCGAAGCGGTCCTCGGGGGCGTCCTCCTCGGCGCCGTTCTCGCCGTCCTGCGGCTCGCCGTCCTGCAGCTCGCCGTCCTGCGGCTCGCCGTCCTGCGGCTCTCCGGCCGCCTCGGGCCCCGGTGCCGCCTCCCCCGGCTCTGCCGGGGCGTCGTCCGCACTGTCAGGCGCGGCGGGCGCCGGCTCCGCCGCCCGCCCCGGCTCCGGTACCGGTACCGTCCCCGCGGCCAGCTCGGCCACCGTAACCCGCGCGGAGACCGCGGGCGGGAACGCCCGCTCGGCCTCCAGGAAACGCGCAAAGACATCCAGCACCATCGGACGCAGCCCCGGCAGATCGGCGTCCGCCACGGACATCCGCGCCCGCGCGCCCGATCCCCCGGTGACGACCACGCCGTACGCGAGCTCGATGGGCCGGCCGCTGCGGTCGCGCAGCACCACCCCGTCCGCGCCGGGCGGCGACGCCTGGACGATCCGGTACGAGAGTCCGATGCGGCCGCCGCCCGGCAGCGGCGCCTCCGCGTGCCGGCTCTCTCCCTCCTGCGTCAGGCTGCCGGTGATCGCGTCGCGCAGCAGCCCGGACAGATTGCGCTCGCCCAGGAAGCGCGGCACGAGGAGCGTGCGCTGACCCACCACCCGGCCGCGCCCCACCAGAAAGGGCCAGCAGTGGGCGTCCCGCGCGCCCCTGCGGCTCACAACGCCTCACCGTCGCGCAGCACGGAGGCCGGCATCTTGGCCACGAAGGAGGCCAGCTCGGCGTTCATGCGGTCCATCGCGATCCGCCGCGCGGAGGCCGCCTCCTCGGTGAGCCGGTCGACCTGCCCCAGCTCCTGCTCGCGCAGGCCCATCTTGCGCTCGCCCTGCTCCGTGAGCCGGCTGGCGAACATCTCCACCGCGGCCTCGCTCACCTTGTCGAGCTTCTTGCCGCCCACCACGGCGCCCAGGACGCCACTGATGGCCTTGCTGAGCCGGGCGCTCAGCGTGCCGCTCAGCCACTTGATCCGCTCGGCGGCGGTCAGGGCGGTGCTGCGCTGGATCTCGAGGATCAGCTGGCGGCGGGTGGCCTCGTCCAGCCGGCCGAGGATCGAGGAGAAGATGTCGGGCAGGATCGCGAGGAACGGGACCTCGACGTACTGCGGGTGCGGCAGCGCGCCCGGGCGCTTGCGCATCCGGCCGTCCGGCTCCAGCGTCGCGTAGTCGGGGCCCACCGAGCTGACGGGCAGCAGCCGGACGGCGGGCACGTACTCGTTCCCCGCCATCGCGACGTTCTCCACGAGGTGCGCGAACTCCTCCATGCCGCACAGCGTCTCCTGGACGGCGGCCAGCGAGTCCGCTTCCGTACCCGCGTACCCGGCGATCAGGTCCCACTTGGTGATCACGAAGTGCACCGGCTTCTCCGCCGACTGCAGCAGCCCGAAGATCATCGACATTTCGTGGTGGAAGTGGTCCAAACCCTCATTCGTGCCCCGCATCAGCTCGCGTACGTACTGCCCGTCCAGCAGGCACAGCACCGTGTCGGCCGCCACCAGCCGCTCGGTCAGCTCCTCCTGGGCCCGCGAGGCGGCGTCGTCCTGGGTGGCCTCGGTGAGCAGCTCGCCCGCGTAGTCCAGGTACTTGATGCGCAGCACCGAGTGGTTCGTGGCGTTCCGCCGGGTCTTGCAGTCGAAGGTGTACTCACGGTCGTTGTGCACGCGGTTCGAGGCGGGCCATTCCCCGCTGTCCCGCACCTGGCGGTGGATGCCCATCAGCTCGACGCGCTGCGCCTGCGAGCACTCCAGGAAGATCGCGGCGCTGCTCTGCACCTGGAGGCGCTTGAAGAGGCTGGAGAGGTAGACGGTCTTGCCTGATCCGGATGGCCCGACCACCAGTACCCGGACGGTGAACGGGTCGTCGCTGAGTTCGAGCATGCATCCCCCGGGAGCGCTGTACCGAACACTGGACGCTACTGACGGGGGCAGTGGGCCGGGAGGACAATCGGCGCTCCCTCACCCGCAGGAGTGGTGACATCAGTGGTGAGACAGCAATACTGTTCAACATGATGGAGTCCGCTGCCGAACTGAACCTGACCGTCGACGAGCTGGCCGCCCGGGCCGGTGTCACGGTCCGTACGATCCGGTTCTACAGCACCCGCGGGCTGCTCCCGCCGCCGGAGATCGGCCCGCGCCGCGTCGGCCGCTACGGCCCCGACCACCTCTCCCGGCTCGCGCTCATCGAGGAGCTGCAGCACCAGGGCATGACGCTGTCGGCGATCGAACGGTACCTGGACCAGCTGCCGCCCGACCTCAGCGCCCAGGATCTCGCCATTCACCGCGCCCTCGTCGCAGGCTGGCTCCCGGACCGGGCCGAGGAGCAGACGCTCACGCAGTTGGAGCGGCGGGTGGGCCGGTCGCTGACCGAGCAGGACCTGGACCGGCTGGCCGCGATGGGCGTGCTGGTGCGCACCGAGGAGGCGGGCGTCTTCCAGGTGGATCCGGGGCTGCTGCAGCTGGGCGTGCGGCTGCTGGACGTGCCGATCGCGCTGGAGACCATCCTCGCGGCCCGTACGGTCGTACTGGAGCACACCCGCTCGGCGGCCCGGGAACTGAGCCGGCTGTTCAGGGACGAGGTCGGGGCCGCTTACGAGGGCGGCGGGCCGGACGCCGCCGAGGTGGCCCGGCGCAAGTCCCTCTCCGCCGACATGCAGCCGCTGGTCGTACAGGCACTGGTGACGGCTTTTCAAAGGTCCATGAAGGAGGAACTGCGGGAGTGGTTCGGCGGGAGGTGAAGCGCAGGCGCGTGGAACGGCCTCCTCGCAGCGGTCCATGAAGAAGGAGCTGCGGGAGTGGTTCGGCGGGCAGTGAGCGCGGGAGGGGCGGGCCCGCAGGCCCGCCCCCAGTGAGCCGTCAGTCCTTGAAGGGCTCGCCCTTCGCGGCCTTCTCCAGCAGCAGCGCGGACGGCGCGAAGCGTTCGCCGTACGCCGCCTGGAGCTCCTTGGCGCGGGCCACGAAGCCGGGCACGCCGCCCTCGTAACCGTTGATGTACTGCATCACGCCGCCGGTCCAGCCGGGGAAGCCGATGCCGAAGATGGAGCCGATGTTGGCGTCGGCGACCGAGGTGAGCACGCCCTCCTCGAAGAGGCGCACGGTGTCCAGCGCCTCGGAGAAGAGCATCCGCTCCTGCATGTCCTTGAACGGGATCGACGCGTCGGGCTTGGTGTAGTGCTCACGCAGGCCGGGCCACAGGCCCTTCCGCTTGCCCTCCTCGTCGTACTCGTAGAAGCCCGCGCCCCCGCTGCGCCCCGGCCGTCCGAACTCGTCGACCATGCGGTCGATCAGCGCGTCCGCGGGGTGCGGCGCCCAGCTGCCGCCGGCGTCCTCGATCGCCTTGCGGGTCTCGTTGCGGATCTTCCGCGGCAGGGTCAGGGTCAGCTCGTCCATCAGGGAGAGCACCTTGGCCGGGTAGCCGGCCTGGCCCGCGGCCTGCTCGACGGAGGCCGGGTCCACGCCCTCGGCGACCATCGCCACGCCCTCGTTGATGAAGTGGCCGATGACGCGGGAGGTGAAGAAGCCGCGGCTGTCGTTCACCACGATCGGGGTCTTGCGGATCTGGCGTACCAGGTCGAAGGCGCGGGCCAGGGCCTCGTCGCCGGTCCGCTCACCCTTGATGATCTCCACCAGCGGCATCTTGTCGACCGGCGAGAAGAAGTGCAGGCCGATGAAGTCCTGCTTGCGCTGGACGCCTTCGGCGAGGCCGGTGATCGGCAGGGTCGAGGTGTTGGAGCACAGCAGCGCGTCCGGCGCGACGATGCCCTCGATCTCCTGGAACACCTTGTGCTTGAGTGCGGTGTCCTCGAACACCGCCTCGATGACGGCGTCGCAGCCCGCCAGGTCCTGCGGGTCGGCGGTCGGCGTGATGCGGGCGAGCAGCTCGTCGCGCTTCTGCTCGGTCGTACGGCCCTTGGCCAGCGCCTTGGCGAGCAGCCCCGCGCTGTACGCCTTGCCCTTCTCCGCCGCCTCCGGGGTGACGTCCTTCAGCACCACCTCGATGCCGGCCCGGGCGCAGCTGTACGCGATGCCCGCGCCCATCATGCCCGCGCCGAGCACGGCGACCTTGGTGACCTTGCGCTCCTCGATGCCCTTCGGGCGGTTGGCCCCGGAGTTGACGGCCTGGAGGTCGAAGAAGAACGCCTGGATCATGTTCTTGGAGATCTGGCCGGTGACCAGCTCCACGAAGTACCGCGCCTCGATGGTCTGCGCGGTCTCGAAGTCGACCTGGGAGCCCTCGACGGCGGCGGCGAGGATGTTGCGCGGGGCCGGGTACGGCGCGCCGTTCAGCTGCTTCTTGAGGTTGGCGGGGAACGCCGGGAGGTTCGCGGCGAACTTGGGGTTCGCGGGCGTGCCGCCGGGGATCTTGTACCCCTTGACGTCCCAGGGCTGCTGGGACTCGGGGTTCGCGTCGATGAAGGCGCGCGCCTTGGCGAGCAGCTCCTCGGAGGTCTCCGCGACCTCGTGGATCAGCCCGTTGTCCTTCGCGCGCGTGGCGTTGTACTGGGTGCCCTGAAGGAGGACCTTCAGCAGTGCGTCGGCGATGCCGAGCAGCCGTACCGTACGGACGACGCCGCCGCCGGCCGGGAGCAGGCCGAGGGTGACCTCGGGCAGGCCGATCTTGGTGCCGGGGGTGTCCAGCGCGACACGGTGGTGGCAGGCGAGCGCGATCTCGTAACCGCCGCCCAGCGCGGCGCCGTTGATGGCCGCGACGACGGGCTTGCCGAGCGTCTCGATGCGCCGCAGGTCGCGCTTGATGCCCTGGCCCGCCTCGAACGCCTGCTGGGCGTTCTCCGGGCGGACGGCGATCAGCTCGCGGAGGTCGCCGCCGGCGAAGAAGGTCTTCTTGGCGGAGGTGAAGATGATGCCGCGAATGCTGTCCTTCTCGGCCTCCAGGCGGTCGGCGACCGCGGCGAGGGAGGTCTTGAAGGCGTCGTTCATCGTGTTCGCCGACTGGCTCGGGTCGTCGAGGACGAGGGTGACGACGCCGGTCTCGTCCTGCTCCCAGCGGATGGTGCTGGCTTCACTCATGGTGCGTTCTCCGTAAGGGGTCGGGACGGACGGTCAGAGGCGCTCGATGACGGTGGCGACGCCCATGCCGCCGCCGACGCAGAGGGTGGCCAGGCCGTAGCGCTTGTCCTGGCGCTCCAGCTCGTCGATGAGGGTGCCGAGGATCATCGCGCCGGTGGCGCCGAGCGGGTGGCCCATGGCGATCGCGCCGCCGTTGACGTTGACCTTGTCCAGGCTCAGGCCCATGTCCTGCACGAAGCGCAGCACGACGGCCGCGAATGCCTCGTTGATCTCGACCAGGTCGATGTCGTCGATGGTCAGGCCGGCCTTGGCGAGCGCCTTGCGGGAGGCGGGGGCCGGGCCGGTGAGCATGATGGTGGGCTCGGAGCCGGAGACCGCTGCGGAGATGATCCGGGCGCGCGGGGTCAGGCCGTACCGCTCGCCGACCTCCTTGGAGCCGATCGCGACCAGCGCGGCACCGTCCACGATGCCGGAGGAGTTGCCCGCGTGGTGGACGTGGTCGATGGCTTCGACCCAGTGGTACTTCTGCAGCGCCACCGCGTCGAAGCCGCCCATGTCGCCGATGGCGGCGAAGGAGGGCTTGAGGGAGGCGAGCGAGTCGGCGGTGGTGCCGGGACGCATGTGCTCGTCGTGGTCGAGGACGGTGAGGCCGTTGCGGTCGGTGACCGGGACGACGGAGCGCTTGAAGCGGCCGTCCTTCCAGGCCGCGGCGGCCCGCTCCTGGGACAGCGCGGCGTACTCGTCCACGTCGCGGCGGCTCCAGCCCCCGATCGTGGCGATCAGGTCGGCACCGATGCCCTGCGGGACGAAGTTGGTGTCGAAGTTGGTCATCGGGTCGTTGAACCAGGCGCCGCCGTCCGAGGCCATCGGTACCCGCGACATCGACTCGACGCCGCCGGCCAGCACCAGGTCCTCCCAGCCGGAGCGGACCTTGGCGGCGGCCATGTTGACGGCCTCCAGACCGGAGGCGCAGAAGCGGTTCTCCTGTACGCCGGCGACGGTGTCGGGCAGCCCGGCGGCGATGGCCGCGATACGGGCGATGTCGGAGCCCTGATCGCCGACCGGCCCGACGACGCCGAGCACGATGTCGTCCACGGCCGCCGGATCGAGGTCCGGGAAGCGCCGGCGTACCTCGTGGATCAGGCCGACGACCAGGTCGATCGGCTTGGTGCCGTGCAGCGCGCCGGCGGCCTTGCCGCGGCCGCGCGGGGTGCGGATCGCGTCGTATACGTACGCTTCGGAAGTCACGGTGTGCAGCCTTTCAAAGGGGTGAGGGTGAGCCCGGCGTGGCGGGGCAGGGTCAGCCGAGCAGCGAGCGGCCGATGATCTCCTTCATGATCTCGGTGGTGCCGCCGTAGATCGTCTGGATACGGCCGTCGGTGAACGCCTTGGCCACGCGGTACTCGTTCATGTAGCCGTATCCGCCGTGCAGTTGCAGACAGCGGTCGGCCACCCGCTTCTGCAGCTCGGTGGCCCACCACTTGGCCATCGAGGCGTGTACGGCATCCAGTTGCCCGGCCGAGTGGTCGACAATGCAGCGGTCCAGGAACGTCCGGGTCACAGCGCACTCGGTGGCCATCTCGGCGATCTCGAACCGGATGTGCTGGAGCTTGGCGAGCGGCCGCCCGAACGCCTCGCGCTCCTTGACGTACTGCGTGGTGATCTCCAGCAGGTGCTCGGCCGCGGCGATGCCGGCCACCGCTATGCCCATCCGCTCCTGCGCGAGATTGGTCATCAGGTGAATGAAGGCGCCGTTCAGCTCGCCGAGCAGGTTCTCCTTGGGCACGCGCACGTCATTGAAGAACAGCTCGGCGGTGTCCTGGGCCTTCTGCCCGATCTTGTCGAGGTTCCTGCCCCGCTCGAAGCCCTCCATACCGCGCTCGACGACCAGCAGGCTCAACCCGTGCGCGCCGCCTTCCGGCGTCGTCTTCGCCACCACGACGACCAGGTCGGCCAGGATGCCGTTGGAGATGAAGGTCTTGGAGCCGTTCAGTATCCAGTGGTCGCCGCGGTCCTCGGCAGTGGTTCTGATGCCCTGGAGGTCGGAGCCGGCGCCCGGCTCGGTCATCGCGATGGCGGTGATGATCTCGCCGCTGCAGAAGCCGGGCAGCCAGCGCCGCTTCTGCTCCTCGGTGGCCAGCGAGGTGAGGTACGGGCCGATGATGTCGTTGTGCAGGCCGACGGCCAGACCGGCGGCGCCGGCCCGGGTGAACTCCTCGGCCAGTACAGCGGAGTAGCGGAAGTCGGCGTTGCCCCCGCCGCCGTACTCCTCGGGCACGGCGAGCCCCAGCAGCCCCTGGCGGCCGGCGGCGCGCCATGCCTCCCGGCTGACGATGCCGTCCTGCTCCCACTGCTCGTAGTGCGGCTCGACCTCCTTCTTGAGGAAGGTGCGCACGGTCTCGCGGAAGGCGTCGTGGTCCTCGGTGAAGATCTGGCGCGCCATCTGCGTCGGCTGAGTCATCGTTGCGGGCCTTCCTCGGTGCCGGCCGCGGGCCGGTTCTCGGGGTGTGCGGTGGTCAGGGCGGGGACGTCCCAGTCGCGGGCCACCGCTTCGGTGTCCGCGCCGGGCAGGGCGGGGCCGCCGCGCACCGCAGCGGGCGTGCGCGAGAAGCGCGGCGCGGGCGCCGGCTGGGTGACACCGGCGTGTTCGACGAAGGTGCCGCGGGCGGCGAGATGGGGGTGGTCCGGCGCCTCGCGCAGCGACAGCACGGGCGCCACGCACGCGTCGGACCCGTCGAAGACGGCCGTCCACTCCGCGCGCGTACGGGTACGGAACCGGTCGGCGATGGCCGTACGCAGCGCGCCCCACTGGGCGAAGTCCTCCCGCGGAGGCACCTCGTCCGCCAGGCCGAGCAGCCGCAGGAACTCGGCGTAGAACCGCTGCTCCAGCGCGCCGACGGCCATGTGGCCACCGTCGGCCGTCTCGTACGTGCCGTAGAAGGGCGCCCCGCCGTCCAGGAGGTTGGCGGCGCGCCGGTCCTGCCAGGCGCCGGCCTCCAGCATGCCGCGGATCATGGTGGTGAGGTGGGCGGTGCCGTCGATGATCGCGGCATCCACGACCTGGCCGCTGCCGCCTTCGGTGCGCGCGTGCTGGAGCGCGGCGAGGATGCCGATCACGAGGTAGAGCGAGCCGCCGGCGTAATCACCGAGGAGGTTGGCGGGGGCGACCGGCGGACCGTCGGCGGTGCCGGTCATGCCGAGCGCGCCGGTGAGCGCGATGTACCCGATGTCGTGGCCGGCGGTGTCGGCGAGCGGGCCGTCCTGGCCCCAGCCGGTCATCCGCCCGTAGACGAGGCGGGGGTTGCGGCCCAGGCACGCCTCGGGGCCGACGCCCAGCCGCTCGGCGACACCCGGCCGGTACCCCTCGATCAGCACATCGGCGCGCTCGGCCAGGTCCAGTACCTGCCCCGGCCCCTCCGGTGTCTTCAGGTCGACGAGCACCGAGCGCTTGCCGCGGTTGGTGAGGTCGTGCGCCGGGTCGATGCCGATGGCGGAGCCGCCGGGGCGGTCCACGCGTACGACGTCGGCGCCGAGGTCGGCGAGGTGCATCGCGGCGAACGGGCCCGGCCCGATACCGGCGAGTTCCACCACGCGCACTCCGCTCAGCGGGCCGTTCCCTGTCTGCGCCATCGCGCCCCCAGCTTGTGACACCAATGCTGTAACACTCGTGATGTTAAGAACGTGTTCCACTTTCCACAAGCCCCTCCGGGGGCTTTCCGGGCGGCTTTGCGGGCGGGTCGGTCCCCGCCGCCATTGCCTGCTCGCGAGCGGCGATGACAATGGCCGGATGCCTTCCTCGAACCTCGCCGCCGCACTGTTCGACCCCGCCACCGGCCAGGGCTGGCGCCAGATCATCGAGTTGGCCATGGCGCTGCTGCTCTCCTCCCTCATCGGGCTGGAACGCGAGGCGCGCCAGAAGAGCGCGGGGCTGCGCACCCACACCCTCGTGGGCGTCGGCAGCGCGCTCTTCATGGAGGTGTCGATCCACGGCTTCGGGGCGGTCACCGGTATCGACGGCGTCGGGCTCGACCCGTCCCGGGTCGCCGCGCAGGTCGTCTCCGGCATCGGCTTCATCGGCGGCGGCCTGATCTTTGTGAAGAAGGACGCCGTACGCGGCCTGACCACTGCCGCGACCATCTGGCTGACCTGCGCCATCGGCATGGCCTGCGGCGGCGGGCTGCCGCTGCTCGCACTCGCCTCGACGGCCGTGCACTTCCTCGTCGTACGCGGCTTCCCCAAGATCACCGACCGGATGTCGATGGCCCCGTCCCTGGAGCGCTTCGAACTCCGGCTCGCCTACCGCTCCCAGCGCGGCCTGCTCGGCCGGATGCTGGAGATGTGCACCAGCAGCGGCTTCCAGGTGACCGATGTACAGGTCGAGACCGGGCCGGAAGAGCCCGAGCGGGTCGCCAGTGAAGTACTGCTCCGCCTGGAGGGCACCGCTTCCCCGCACGATCTGCTCGAACGCCTGGCAGAACTGGACGGCGTTCGCGGGATCAGTTTGGGGCGGGAGGCGGATCGGACGGAGTGAGGGGGCAGCGGGCGTACGGTTGCCGCGCCGCACATGGGCCGTGTTGACGCCGCGTATAACTGTTCCCTAGCGTGCGACCCTTGCCGACACGATCACTCCGACCGATCACTCCGAAGGGGCCACACCATGGGACGACAGGCTGCCGCGGGACGGGCGTACGACGTCGTCCTCTTCGGCGCGACCGGCTTCGCGGGCCGGCTCACCGCCGCCTATCTGGCCGCGCACGCCCCCGAGGGATGCCGCTGGGCGCTGGCCGGGCGCAACAGGGCGAAGCTGGAGCAGCTGCGCGCCGAGCTCGCGGCGGACCATCCGGCCTGCGCCGAGCTGCCGTTGCTGCACGCCGATGCCGCCGACCCCGACTCGCTGCGCGCCGTGGCCACCGCGACGCGCGTGCTGGCCACCACCGTCGGCCCGTACCTGAAGTACGGCGAGCCGCTGGTCGCCGCCTGCGCCGAAGCGGGCACCGACTATGTGGACCTCACCGGTGAACCGGAATTCGTCGACCGGATGTACCTGCGCCACCACGCGACGGCGCTCGCCTCGGGCGCCCGCCTGGTGCACGCCTGCGGCTTCGACTGCATTCCGTACGACCTCGGCGTGCACTACACGGTGGGGCTGCTGCCCGAGGGCGTACCACTGCGCGTGGCCGGCTTCGTCCGCACCAACGCCACCTTCTCGGGCGGCACGCTGGCCTCCGCGCTCACTGCGATGTCCCGCCCGCTCGGCATGGCGCGCGCCGCCCGGGAGCGGCAGCGCGTCGAGCCGCGCCCGGTGGGCCGTGCGGTGCGCGCGGCACCCGGGACGCCGACCCGGCAGCAGGGCGTCTGGGGCGTACCGCTGCCGACCCTCGACCCTCAGATGGTCGCCCGCTCGGCGACCGCGCTGGAGCGGTACGGGCCGGACTTCCGCTACCGTCACTACGCTGGCGTCAAGTCGCTTCCGGTGGCGGTCGGGGGCGTACTGGGCGCGGGTGTCGCGGCCGGGCTGGCCCAGCTCCCGCCCGCACGCCGGTGGCTGTCGGCCCGGCTCGCGCCCGGCGACGGCCCGGACGAGGCGCGCCGGGCGAAGAGCTGGTTCAAGGTCCGCTTCGTGGGCGAGGGCGGCGGCCGACGGCTCGTCACGGAGGTCGCGGGCGGCGACCCCGGATACGACGAGACGGCGAGGATGCTCGCCGAGTCGGCCCTGTCCCTCGCGTACGACGAACTCCCCGAGACCGCGGGCCAGGTGACGGCCGCGGTCGCCATGGGCGACGCGCTCACGGAACGGCTGATGAAGGCGGGAATGCGCTTCCGGGTGGTCGAGCAGCAGGGCTGACGGACTGACGAACGGGAGCCCCGGCCCGCGCCGGCCCGGGCGCGGGCCTCTCTTCGACGCTCAGACCTCCGCGAGTGCCCGGCGGCACAGCGCGTCGGCGATCCGGGTGGTCTCCGGCTGCCGGTACTTCGTCGCCAGCCGCAGCGTATGGGCACACGCGCGGTCCAGCCCGACGCGGTGCCCCACGGACACGAAGATCGGCTTCACACCCCGCCGCGTCCGCAGCGCGCGCCCGACCTCCTCGCCCCCGTCCAGCAGCGCGGAGGTGGCACCGCGCTCCGCCTCCGGCGCCTCGTACGTGAAGGTGAACGGGTTCTTCCCGACGCCGATCACCGGCAGCCCGGTGAGCACGCCGAGGTGGCTGGCGAGCCCGAAGCGACGCGGGTGGGCGAGCCCGTAACCATCGCAGATCACGAGGTCGGGGAGGCTCGCGAGCCGGTCGAGCGCGTCGAGCACGGTCGGGATCTCCCGGAAGGCGAGCAGTCCCGGAACGTACGGGAAGGACACCGGCCCCACCGCCGTCGCCTCGTCGACGACGCGCAGCGTACGGGCGTCCAGCACGACGGCCGCCGCGGCGACGACGCCCCGCTCGTCGTCGTACGCCACGTCCACGCCTGCCACCGTGCCGTCGAAGTCCGGCTCGGGGCCCGGCTCGTCGAGCACCACATGGCGGCGCAGCCGGTCCTGGGCGGCGCGGGCCGCGGCCTCGTCGGCGGGCCAGTTGCGCAGTTCGTCGTCGCGGGAAACCGTTCCGGGGATCATCATGATCCCGCCACGCTACCGGGTCCGTACCGGGCGCCTCGTCGAGGGCATGGATCCGCGCTCCGAGAGACCCCTGCGGCTCCGTTGTGGCGCGGCGGCGTCCAGGTGGCGTCCCGTACCGGGGCCGGTGCAGTCGGCACGGGGGCGCGCGCTCCTGAAGGCGGCCGCCTATCAGCCCCCGCACGAGCCCCGCGACGACGACTACCCGCTGCGCCTGACGACCGGCCGCACGGTCCACCACTGGCACACCCGCACCCGTACCGCCCGCAGCCCCGAACTGCAGGACGCGGCCCCCGGGATGTGGGTCGAGCTGCACCCGGAGGACGCGAGCCCGCTGCGCATCGAGGAGGGCGACACGGTCACCGTCAGCTCCCGCCACGGCCGCATCGAGGCCCCCGTACGACTGTCCGGCCCCCGCCCCGGGGTCGTCTTCGCCCCGTTCCACTACGGGTACTTCGACCGCCGTCCCGTAGACGACGCACCCGCACCTCACACCCGCGCCGCCAACGAACTCACCCCGACCCAGTGGGACCCGGTCTCCAAACAACCGCTCTACAAGGTGACGGCGGTGCGGGTGAGCAAGTCGTCGGAGGAAGAGAAGCCATCCGAGGAAGAGAAGACATCGGACGAAGGGGCGCCTCCTCCGCACAGCACCGCCACGGAAGGCTCGGAAGGCTGATCCCATGAACAAAATCGGCTTGCTGCTCTCCGAACTCCATGACGCGGAGACCGATTTCGCCACCGCCTGCCGCAAGACCGCCGAGCGCCAGGCCGCCGACCACGGCACGTCGTATCCGTGCCGCACCATCGCGCCCCAGTGCGACACCCACGCCGCCCGGGTACGCGCCATTGCCGAGCGCTTCGGCAAACGCCTCACCCCGCCCCGCCGCCCGCCCGCACCCGTCTCCTCAGCCATGGACTCCGTACGTCGTACGTCCTCCGTACTCCTGGGCCGCCGCCCGGAGTCCGGCCTCCTCCTGCTCCGCGACCTGCGGCAGCTTTCCCTCGCGGCACAGGCCGTGAACGTGCACTGGATCTACCTGGGCCAGGTGGCTCAGGCGGTACGCGACCAGGACCTCCTCACCGAAGTGACGGCCCACCACAAGGAAACCCTCACCCACATCAAATGGATCAAGACCCGCATGAAAGAAGCCGGCCCCCAGGCTCTGACGGTCACGGACTGACCTTTGTGATCGCGGACTCTCACCGTTGCGGACCGGCTTGGTTGCCGAGGCGCTCCGGTCCCGGATGGGGCTTGTCGGCCCATGGTGGTGCGTGCGCGGGTGCACCACGCTGGGGTCGTCGGCCCGGGCGAGGCCGGACAGCGACCGGACAAGGACGACCGAACACGGACAACGGGACACGGACCCAAGGAGCGGCAGATCCTCGCCCTGATAGGAGGGCCTGACGAACCGCCAGATCGTCGACCACCTCGGGAAAACGCCATAACCCCAGGAAGCGCCATGGCCAAGTACCGCGTACTGATCGCCTACGCCTACGGCACCAAGGCCGAATCCACCCGGAGCATCGCGGAGGAAATAGCCGCCGCGCTGCGCGAGGACGGCTTCGATACTGAACTACGCCCCGCGGCGGAGGTCGTCAGCGTGGGCCCGTACGACGCCGTCGTACTCGGCGGCGCACTCCGCAGGAACCGCTGGCACCGCGACGCCCGCCGCTTCGCGCGCCGGCACGCCGCGCAGCTGCGCTCCCGCCCGGTGTGGCTGTTCAGCAGCGGCCCTTCGAGTACCTCGGCGAGCGAGCCCGACGCGCCGCCGGTACCGGGCGCGAGCCGCGCGATGGACCGGGCGGGGGCTCGCGGACACATCACGTTCGGCGGTCGGCCTGGTCGGCTCGGTCGCTCCGGGGGTTACCGCCCCACCGGCGGCCCGGTCCGCCCCGTCCGCCGCCTCCACGGCCTGTTCGACCGCTCGGCGGCGGACAGGGAACGGGACCGGGATCGGGCCCCGGACCGGGGCCAGGGCCGGGACCGGCCCGACGAAAACCGGGCTCCGTCCGCCGATCACCCGGACATGACCCGCGTCCGCGACTGGGCCCACCACATCGCCAACGAGGTGAACGGCCCCTGAGGACCGAACGAAGGCGAGCCGTGGGCCACTGTCGCCGTGCGGTGCGGGACCGGCGTTCGTTCCCGTACGGGAACGGTGTCGCTGTGCGGCACCGGCGTTACTGCGCGCCGGCGCGGCCGCGAGGCGTCAGCGCTGAGCGCCACCGAAGAGCGCGCCGAGCACATCTCCGGCGAACTGCAACCCCGCCTGCTCCCGCGGGGTCAGCTCTTCCGGTTCGGGCGCCGCGACGGCGGACCCTGTGGCGAGGAGTCCGGCGGCGAAGAGAGCGGTGAGCATGACAGTGAGACGACGCATCATGTGCTGTTCCCAACCGTGAGGAGACAGGTGCGAGCTCCATCCTCGGCCGCCCTCCGACCGCCCGCCACGCGACGCCCCACCCACTGCTGCGAACGGACCACCCACCCCTCCTTCCGACCGTTCTTCCGGCCGTTCTTCCGGCC
>NZ_NHSG01000273.1:0-2700 GCF_020024005.1 Streptomyces purpurogeneiscleroticus | reverse complement strand
GGAAGGAGGGGGGTCGGCGCTCGCGCCGTCTTCTGGGGGTTGAGGTCGGGCGACGGGCGGGCGAGACGCCACCGTAACGACGCAAGCCGTCTTCTGTCCGACGGATGCACGAATTTCACCCGGATGAGAGAGCTTTCGCGCGCGTAGTGGACGGGACATTTCTCAAGCTGGTCATACTTCGCCCTGGAAAGGGAGGTTTGCGTAGATGAGGAAGTTGACGGCATGGGTGGCCCTGGCCGCCTCGGCCCTGACCATCACCGGCTGCTCGGACGGCTCCGCCCAGCACGGCGGTGGAAGCGGTACCGGAAACCAGGATTCCAAGTCGCCCACGTCCGCCGCGTCCTCAGCGGCGCCCACACCCCGCTGGGCCGCGGTCAAGGGGCCCCCGCGCACGATCCCCGCGGTCCGCGGCTTCAAGGCGGCCGACGGCACCGGCTGGCGCGTCTCGAAGAACGCCCGCGTCGTCGTGCCCGCCGGGGCGGACAGCCCGGTCGCCGACGAGGCCCGGCGGCTCGCCGCGGACCTCGGCGGCCTGAAGCTGTCCTGGAAGGACGACGCGCGCCCCGGCGACGTCGAGCTGACGCTCTCGGGCAAGGGCAAGGCGGCGGGCGAGAACAACGCGGCGCCCGCGAGCACCGCCGACGAGTCCTACACGATCACCGCCCGCGACACCCGCCTCACCCTGACCGCGCCCACCGACACCGGGATCTTCAACGCCACCCGCACGGTCGTGCAGTCCGTACGGGCCGCCGGCGGCGTCCCCGAAGGCACCCTCCAGGACCGTCCCGACCGGGCCCAGCGCGGCCTGCTCGTCGACACCGCGCGCAAGCACTTCAGCGCGGACTGGCTGGAGAAGCGCATCCGCGAGATGGCCGACCTCAAGCTCAACCAGCTCCAGCTGCACTTCTCCGACGACCAGGCGTTCCGCATCGAGAGCAGCAGCCACCCGGAGATCGTCTCCAAGGACCACCTCACCAAGGCGCAGGTCCGCCACCTGGTGAAGCTCGCGCGCGAGCTGCACATCACCGTCATCCCCGAGATCGACTCGCCGGGCCACCTCGGCGCGGTGATCGACAAGCACCCCTCGCTCCAGCTGCGCAGCGCCGCCGGCACCGCCCAGCGCGGCGCGATCGACATCTCGCAGCCCAAGGCCGCACAGATCGTCGACGACCTGCTGCGCGAGTACGCGAAGCTGTTCGCCGAGGAGGGTGTGCCCGGGCCGCGCTGGCACCTGGGCGGCGACGAGTACCGCGCCCTGACCGTGAAGTCGCCCGGCGCCACCTACCCGCAGCTCGCGCGCGCCGCCACCAAGAAGTACGGCGCCAGGGCCACCGTCCAGGACCTGACGACCGGCTGGCTCAACGACCGCGAGAAGACCCTGCGCAAGGCGGGGGTGCAGCACGTCGAGGCGTGGAACGACGGCTTCCACGACTCCAAGGTGGTCACCCCCGACAAGGACCGCACGGTGGCGTACTGGACCGGCAAGGAGATCGGCGCCCGTGAGCCCCTGACGTACCTGAAGGAGGGCCGCACGGTCGTCAACCTCAACGACGAGTACCTCTACTACGTCCTCGGCCAGCCGAACGACTTCACCTACCCGACCGGCGAGCGGATCTACAAGGAGTGGACCCCGGCCGTGCTGCGCGGCAGCAGGCCGGTCCCGGCCTCGCTCGCAGGCCCCGACCGCATCCCCGGCGCCCGCTTCGGCGTCTGGTGCGACCTCGCCCAGTCCCAGACCACCGAGCAGGTCGCCCGCGGCATCCGGCTGCCGCTCGCCGCGCTCTCCCAGAAGGTCTGGGACCCGCGCAAGCCGCAGCTCTCGTGGACGGACTTCAAGTCCCGGGCCGCCACGGTGGCGCCCGCGCGTTGAGGGGTACGGACGTACGCCTTCACCCCGGTATGTCACGGTCCGCTGTGACGTTACTGCCGTCCGGCACGCAGTAGGGCGCAGCAAGGGAAGTGCCCGGTGCGAAGGGGAAGGCGTACGTCATGAGCCTGGTGGAACTGGTCGCGCGTGCGGATGCGCGCGGGCTGGCGGCGAGCGGCCTCGCCTGCCTGGACCGCTGCCTGCCGCTGCTCGGCGCGGACGACGACGCGCTGCGCCCGCTGTGGGCGAGCCTGACGGCGGACGGCGCCGAGTGGGGCACCCAGCTCGCGGCGGTACGGGCCGTGCTGCCGCCCGGTCCGGCGGACGACACCGAACCGGCCGTACTGGTCCGCCGGATGCTCGACGACGCGCCGGCCACCCGCTCCGACGAAGAAGCGCTCCGCGCCTGGGCCGACGCCTGCTCCAGCACGGCGCTCCACGTGCACCACCTGCTGGACCACCCCGGCAGGCCGTACGAGGGCCCGCACACCCTCGCGGACCGCCGCGCGGGCCGCACGGACGGCACGACCCCGCTGGTCGAGGCCGAGCTGCGCCGTCAGACAACGATCCTGGAACTGCTGGCGGGGCACGGCCCCGCGGGCCTGCGGCAGGCCGTGGAGATCTCCGCCGAGGGGCGCCGCGTGCTGCGCGCGGTGGTCTCCCGGCAGGCACGCGGCGCGGTCTGAACCCGCCGGGGCCGCGCGGGGGCGGCACTGTGACATTTCCGTCCGTTCGGACGCTGATTACTGTGGAGGCACAGGTGCCCTGATCCGTGCCGCGCCGCCGCGGCCGCCGCGGATCCGCCGAGAAGGGGACAACGGGGTGGGCCGGGG
>NZ_NHSG01000272.1:0-9077 GCF_020024005.1 Streptomyces purpurogeneiscleroticus | reverse complement strand
GCACCCGCTCCACCACGTCGTAGTACCGCGCCTCGGAGCCGTACCGCGTCGGGGTGTAGTACCGCTTGCCGTGCACCTCGTCCGGGGCGTACTGCTGCGCCGCGATGCCGCCGGGGAGGTCGTGCGGGTACTGGTAGCCCTTGCCGTGGCCGAGCTTCTTCGCGCCCTGGTAGTGGCTGTCGCGCAGATGCGGGGGCACCGGCCCGGCGAGCCCCGCGCGGACGTCCGCGAGCGCCGCGTCGATCGCCATGTACGCCGCGTTCGACTTGGGCGCGAGGGCCAGCGCGATCGTCGCCTGGCTGAGCGTGATCCGCGCCTCGGGGAAACCGATCATCGCGACGGCCTGCGCGGCGGCCACCGCGGTCTGCAGCGCGGTCGGGTCGGCCAGCCCGATGTCCTCGCTCGCGGAGATCATCAGCCGCCGGGCGATGAACCGCGGGTCCTCACCCGCCTCGATCATGCGCGCCAAATAGTGCAGCGCCGCGTCCACGTCCGAGCCGCGGATGGACTTGATCAGCGCGCTCGCCACGTCGTAGTGCTGGTCACCGGCCCGGTCGTACTTCACCGCCGCCCGGTTCACCGACTCCTCCAGGGTCTGGAGGGTGATCTCCTTCTCGCCCTTGGAGATCGCGGACCCGGCACCGGCCTCCAGCGCCGTCAGCGCCCGGCGCGCGTCGCCGCCCGCGATCCGCAGCAGATGCGCCTCGGTGTCCTCGGGCAGCGTCACCGCGCCCGCCAGCCCGCGCGCGTCGGTCAGCGCGCGCTTCAGCAGCCCGCGCAGATCGTCGTCGGTGAGCGGCTCCAGCGTCAGCAGCAGCGAGCGGGAGAGCAGCGGGGAGATCACCGAGAAGTACGGGTTCTCCGTGGTCGCCGCGATGAGGGTCACCCAGCGGTTCTCCACCGCCGGGAGTAGGGAGTCCTGCTGGGCCTTGCTGAAGCGGTGGATCTCGTCCAGAAAGAGGACGGTCTCTTTCCCGTATCCCCCGGAGGCGCGGCGGGCGCCGTCGATGACGGACCGCACTTCCTTCACGCCCGCGGTGATCGCGGAGAGCTCCACGAAGCGCTTGTTGGTCGCCTGGCTGACGACGTACGCGAGGGTGGTCTTGCCGATTCCGGGCGGGCCCCACAGAAACACCGAGGAAGGGCCGGCCGGGCCGCCCTCCCCCTCGCCCACCAGCCGCCGCAGCGGCGATCCGGGCTTGAGCAGATGCTGCTGGCCGACCACCTCGTCCAGGGTGCGCGGACGCATCCGTACAGCGAGCGGGGACCCCGCGGGGTCCTTCTCCTGGCGGTCTTCGGCAGCGGCGGTGAACAGGTCGGGCTCCACGCTTCCGAGCCTATGTCACCCCTCTGACAACACAGCTGCCGCCTAGAGCAGCGTGCTCCAGTACTGCGTCCACCACTTGGTGAGGATCAGCAGCGTGATCACGCCGTACCAGAGCACCGGGACGACCCAGTGGAACTCCAGGACCGCGCCGCGCAGGCCCTCAGGCACCTTGATGATCCGGTGCTTGATGTTGTGCACGGTGGTGTACCAGAACATCAGGACCGTCACGAGCCAGGTGAGCGTGCACCACAGGCACAGCGAGTTGATGACGTACAGGGACTGGCCCATCAGCCACATGCAGAAGGCCGTGCCGAGCAGCGTGCCGACGTTCAGGCCGACCCAGAACCACGCCTTGAAACGGGCGCCGGCGAGCACGGCCATGCCGACGGCGACGACGACGCCGAAGCCGACGAGCCCGGCCATCGGGTTCGGGAAGCCGAAGACCTCGGCCTGCGCGCTCTTCATGATGTTGCCGCAGGAAATGATCGGGTTGATGCTGCAGGCCGGCTTGAAGCTCGGGTCCTTCAGCAGCTCGAACTTGTCCAGGGTGATGACCCAGGCCGCGAGGAGGCCGAGCGCGCCGGTGATCACCAGGAGCAGCGCGAAGGGGCGACCCGCTCCGATGGTGCCGTCGCCATCCGTACGGCCATGGTCGGTGGTGGACACGTCATCAAGCGTAGTCGTCGTCATATCGCCGTTCCGTCGTCCCGTCGTTGTACGCCCGCTGGAGCCTCACATTGTGCCGCAAGGGGCGCGCCGGGCACTGTTCGAAGGACATAAAGCCGACCGCCCCGGAAGGGCCTGTGGCCCATGACGAAGGGCCCGGCGGCCATCAGGCCCCCGGACCCCTTCGCACGAAAGTCCTACGGGTTTCAGCTCAGCTTTGCCTGGACGGCAGCCACGATCCCGTCCAGCGCGACCGGCGACTGCTCGCCGCTCTCCAGGTCCTTGAGCTGGACCACGCCCTCGGCGAGATCACGCTCACCGGCGACGATCGCCAGCCGCGCGCCCGAGCGGTTCGCCGACTTCATGGCGTTCTTCAGGCCCTTGCCGCCGTACGCGAAGTCGGTCGCCAGACCGGCCCGGCGCAGCTCGGTGACCGTGCCGAAGAGCACCCGGCGGGCCTCCTCGCCCAGCGGCACCGCGAAGACGGCGGTGCTGGCGGGAATCTCCAGCTCCACGCCCTCGGCCTCCAGCGCCAGGACCGTGCGGTCCACGCCGAGCGCCCAGCCGACGGACGGCAGCGCCGGGCCGCCGATCATCTCGGACAGGCCGTCGTACCGGCCGCCGCCGCCGACCGCGGACTGCGAGCCCAGCCCGTCGTGGACGAACTCGAAGGTGGTACGGGTGTAGTAGTCCAGCCCGCGCACCAGCTTGGGGTCGTCCTCGTACGCGACGCCCGCAGCGGTCAGCAGCTCGCGTACCTGCTCGTGGTACGCCTTGCAGTTCTCGCAGAGGTGGTCGCGCAGCAGCGGCGCGCCGGCCAGCTGCTTCTGCACGTCCGCGCGCTTGTCGTCGAGCACCCGCAGCGGGTTGATCTCGATCCGGCGGCGGGTGTCCTCGTCCAGGTCCAGGGCGCGCAGGAAGTCCTGCAGCGCGGCCCGGTAGGCGGGGCGGCACTCCTGGTCGCCGAGGCTGTTGAGCAGGATGCGGAAGTTCTTGAGGCCCAGCGAGCGGTAGGCGTCGTTCGCCAGGATGATCAGCTCGGCGTCCAGCGCCGGGTCCTCGGCGCCGATGGCCTCCGCGCCGACCTGCGAGAAGTGCCGGTAGCGGCCCTTCTGCGGGCGCTCGTAGCGGTAGTACGAGCCGGAGTACCAGAGCTTGACCGGGAGGTTGCCGGCCTTGTGGAGGTTGGCCTCCAGCGCGGCGCGCAGCACGGAGGCGGTGCCCTCGGGGCGCAGCGCGAGCTGGTCGCCGCCCTTGGTCTCGAAGGCGTACATCTCCTTGGTGACGATGTCGGTGGACTCGCCGACGCCGCGCGCGAACAGCTCGACGTTCTCGAAGCCGGGCGTCTCGATGTAGCCGTAGCCGGAGCGCTTGAGAGGTCCGGAGATCGCGTCGCGGACCGCCAGGTAGGTCGCGGACTGCGGCGGGATCAGGTCGTAGGTGCCCTTGGGGGCCTTGAAGGTGCTCACGGAAGCTTTCGTCACATTCCTCGTCGCGGAGCCGGGCTCTGGGGGCCCGTTCCGAGGCCGGCGGCCACCTCCCGCAGGAAGGGGTTGGTGGCGCGCTCCTGGCCGATGGTGGTCTGGGGGCCGTGGCCGGACAGCACCACGGTCGAGTCGTCCAGCGGGAGGCATACGCGCTCCAGCGACCGGAGGATCTCGGCGTGGCTGCCGCCGGGCATGTCGGTGCGTCCGATGGAGCCGGCGAAGAGCAGGTCGCCCGAGAAGAAGACCGGCGGAATGTCGGCCTGCTCGGGCATCCTGAAGGTCACCGACCCCTTGGTATGGCCCGGCGCATGGGAGACGGCGAACTCCATCCCTGCCAGCTCCAGCTTCCCGCCGTCCGCCAGCTCCTTGACGTCATCCGGCTCTCCCACCGTCAGCTCGCCCATCAGCTGCTGGCCGATCGACCGGCCCAGCGCCTTCTCCGGGTCGCTCATCATGTAGCGGTCCTCGGGGTGGATCCAGGCGGGGACGTCGTGCGCGCCGCAGACCGGCACCACCGAGGCGACGTGGTCGATGTGGCCGTGGGTGAGGACGACGGCGACGGGCTTGAGGCGATGCTTCTTCACCGCTTCCGCGACACCGTCGGCGGCCTGGTGGCCGGGGTCGATGATCACGCACTCCTCACCCGCGGCGGGGGCGACCAAGTAGCAATTGGTGCCCCAGGCCCCGGCGGGGAACCCGGCAATCAGCACGTTCGTCCTCATCAATCGTCCGGCGGACAGATCCTGGCAGGCCCTGGCTGCGGCCCTGGCGGATCTCACAGAAACATGCTGCAAGATCTCTGCTGTTCAGAGCCTACCGGCGGGACTCCCGCCGGAGCGAACCCGTATACGGTACGGGCCACGGCAGATCATGCGGACCAAGGAGACGGCCTGGTGGTCAAGGGGGATCAGCGGCGCAAGCAGCTTGCGCGCGAGAAGTACGAGCGTCAGCTCCAGCGGCGGACGGCCGCGCAGCGGAAGGCCAAGCGCCGGAACGTGATCATCGCGTCGGTGCTCGCGGTGGCGCTCGCCGCGGGCGGGGCCGTGTACGCGACGGCGGGGCTGGTCGGCGGAGACGGCAAGAACACGGCGGCGGAGCAGGAGCCCAAGGACCCGTGCGGTACGCCCGCCAAGGGCGAGCCGTCGAAGAAGCAGTGGAAGAAGGAGCCGAAGCTGACGGTGGACACGTCCGCTTCGTACACCGCGAAGCTCGCCACCACCTGTGGCGACATCGCCATGAAGCTGGACGCGAAGAAGGCCCCGCACACGGTCAACTCGTTCAATTTCCTGGCGGAACAGGGCTATTTCGACCACAGCAAGTGCCATCGCCTGGTCGACGACGGCCTCCACGTCCTGCAGTGCGGCGACCCGACCGGTACCGGCCAGGGCACCCCGGGCTACACGATTCCGGACGAGAACCTCAAGGACCCGCGGCTCAAGGGCGGCGTCTACCCGGCGGGCACGGTCGCGATGGCCAACCGCTACGACGGACAGAGCGAGAAGACCCGGGACACCGGCGGCAGCCAGTTCTTCCTGGTCTTCCAGGACAGCCAGTTGCCGCCGAACTACACGCCGTTCGGGACGATCACGCAGGGCATGGACGTCCTGAAGAAGATCGCCAAGGCCGGCTCCACGCCCGACCCGCAGACGCAGAACACCGTGCCCAACGCCACCGTCGTCATCGACCGCGCCCGCGTCACCAAGTCCTGAGAGCCTGTACCGCGGTCCTGGCCGTCCGCGCCGGGACCACGGAATTTCGGTCGTGCGGGATGCGGACAGCCGGGCCACCGGTCGCCTAGATTGGCGTTGGGTAGGGTGCCTGCTCCGACGGCTGCCACCCTCACCCGCAAGAACAGTCCGTCGGACCGGCCGGGGCGCGGTCCCGCCGGACAGAAACTGTGGACGATGCCCGGGACCCCGGTGTCCCGCCGGCATCATGTGGAGGAGGCGCTGTGAGCAGCGACCCATGGGGCCGCGTCGACGAGACGGGGACCGTGTACGTGCGTACCGCCGACGGTGAGAAGGTCGTCGGATCGTGGCAGGCGGGATCGCCCGACGAGGCCCTCGCCTACTTCGAGCGCAAGTATGAGGGCCTGGTCGTCGAGATCGGCCTCCTCGAGCGGCGGGTCAGGACGACCGACCTGTCGGCCAAGGACGCCATGACCGCGATCGACCATCTGCGGCAGCAGGTCGACGAGCACCACGCGGTGGGCGACCTCGACGCCCTGCGCAAGCGCCTGGACGCGCTCGTCCAGACGGTCGAGGCCCGCCGCGAGGAGCGCAAGGCGGCCAAGGCCCGGCAGGCCGACGAGGCCAGGGTGGCCAAGGAGAAGCTGGTCGCCGAGGCCGAGGAGCTGGCGGCGAGCGAGCAGTGGCGGGCGGCCGGCGAGCGGCTGCGTGCCCTGGTCGACACGTGGAAGGGACTGCCGCGGCTGGACCGCAAGTCCGACGACGAGCTGTGGCACCGCTTCTCGCACGCCCGCTCCGCGTTCTCCAAGCGGCGCAAGGCGCACTTCGCGTCGCTGGACGCGCAGCGCGAGCAGGCCAGGCAGGTCAAGGAGAAGCTGGTCGCGGACGCCGAGGCGCTCTCGGGCTCGACGGACTGGGGCCCGACCGCGGCCCGGTACCGCGAGCTGATGCAGGAGTGGAAGGCCGCGGGCCGCGCCCAGCGCGAGCACGAGGACGACCTGTGGAACCGCTTCCGCGGCGCCCAGGACGTCTTCTTCCAGGCGCGCAGCGAGGTCTTCGCGGAGCGGGACGCCGAGCAGCGGGAGAACCTCACCCGCAAGGAGGAGCTGGTCGTCGAGGCCGAGAAGCTGCTCCCGGTCTCGGACCTCAAGGCCGCGCGGGCCGCGTTCCGTTCGATCAATGAGCGGTGGGAGGCCATCGGCCATGTGCCGCGGGACGCCCGCCCGAAGATCGAGGGCCGGATGCACGCCGTCGAGCGCGCCATCCAGGAGGCCGAGGAAGCCGAGTGGCGGCGGACCAACCCCGAGGCGCGGGCGCGTGCCGCGGGGCTGACCGGCCAGCTCCAGGACGCCGTCGACAAGCTCCAGAAGCAGATCGACGCCGCCCGGTCGGCCGGCAACAACGCCAAGGCCGACAAGCTCGCCCGCGAGCTGGAGGGCCGCCAGGCCCTGCTGGACCAGGCCCAGAAGGGCCTGCAGGAGTTCGGCGGCTGAGCAGCACGCACGAGGAGGGCCCCGGTACTTCGGTACCGGGGCCCTCCTCGCGTAGTACGGCGGCTAGTTGGGCCGCCTCGCCGATGTCACGCGGTACACGTCGTACACGCCCTCCACGCCCCGTACCGCCTTCAGGACATGCCCCAGGTGCTTGGGGTCGCCCATCTCGAAGGTGAAGCGGGAGGTGGCCACCCGGTCGCGGGAGGTCTGGACGGCCGCGGACAGGATGTTGACGTGCTGGTCGGACAGGACGCGTGTGACGTCCGAGAGCAGTCGCGAGCGGTCCAGCGCCTCGACCTGGATGGCGACCAGGAAGACCGAGGACTGGGTGGGCGCCCACTCGACCTCCAGGATCCGCTCCGGCTGCTTGGACAGCGAGTCGACGTTGAGGCAGTCCGCACGGTGAACCGATACGCCGGAACCGCGGGTCACGAAGCCGATGATCGGGTCGCCCGGCACCGGCGTACAGCAGCGGGCCAGCTTCACCCAGACGTCCTCGACGCCCTTGACGACCACGCCCGGGTCCGCGCTGGAGCGCCGCTTGGAGCGGCGGATCGGCGTGGACTCGGCGATGTCCTCGGTGGCCTCGTCCTGGCCGCCGAGCGCCTGCACCAGCTTCTGCACGACGGACTGCGCGGTGACATGGCCCTCGCCGATCGCCGCGTACAGCGAGGAGATGTCCGGGTACCGCATCTCGTGCGCGAGGGTGACCAGCGAGTCGCCGGTCAGGATGCGCTGGATCGGCAGGTTCTGCTTGCGCATGGCCCGCGCGATGGCGTCCTTGCCCTGCTCGATCGCCTCGTCGCGGCGCTCCTTGGAGAACCACGCGCGGATCTTGTTGCGGGCCCGCGGGGACTTGACGAAGCCCAGCCAGTCCCGGGACGGCCCGGCCCCCGGCGCCTTGGAGGTGAAGACCTCCACCAGATCGCCGTTGTCCAGCGTCGATTCCAGCGGTACGAGGCGGCCGTTGACGCGCGCGCCTATCGTGCGGTGGCCGACCTCGGTGTGCACCGCGTACGCGAAGTCCACGGGCGTCGCACCGGCCGGCAGCGCTATGACATCGCCCTTGGGCGTGAAGACGAAGACCTCGTTGCGCGAGAGGTCGAAGCGCAGCGACTCCAGGAACTCGCCCGGGTCCTCCGTCTCCTTCTGCCAGTCCAGCAGCTGCCGCAGCCACGCCATGTCGTTGACCGCGTCGTCCTTGCCGGCCTTGCCCCTGGGCACGTCGGTGCGGATCTTGGAGGCGCCGGCCACGGCCTCCTGCTTGTACTTCCAGTGCGCGGCGATGCCGTACTCGGCGCGGCGGTGCATGTCGAACGTGCGGATCTGCAGCTCGACCGGCTTGCCGTTGGGCCCGATGACCGTCGTGTGCAGCGACTGGTACATGTTGAACTTGGGCATCGCGATGTAGTCCTTGAACCGGCCGGGGACCGGATTCCACCGCGCGTGCACCGTGCCCAGCGCCGCGTAACAGTCACGCACCGTGTCGACGAGGACGCGGATACCCACCAGGTCGTAGATCTCCGCGAAGTCGCGTCCGCGGACGATCATCTTCTGGTAGACGCTGTAGTAGTGCTTGGGCCGTCCGGTGACGGTGGCCTTGATGCGCGCCGAGCGCAGATCGGCCTGGACCTCGTCGGTGACTATGGCGAGGTACTCGTCGCGCTTGGGCGCCCGCTCGGCGACCAGCCGGACGATCTCGTCGTACATCTTGGGGTAGAGGATCGCGAAGGCGAGGTCCTCCAGCTCCCACTTGATGGTGTTCATGCCCAGCCGGTGCGCCAGCGGGGCGTAGATCTCCAGCGTCTCGCGGGCCTTCTTCTCCTGCTTCTCCCGCTTGAGGTAGCGCATCGTGCGCATGTTGTGCAGCCGGTCGGCGAGCTTGATCACCAGGACGCGCGGGTCCTTGGCCATCGCCACGACCATCTTGCGCACGGTCTCGGCCTGCGCGGCCTCGCCGAACTTGACCTTGTCCAGCTTGGTGACGCCGTCCACCAGCAGCGCGACCTGGTCGCCGAAGTCCCGGCGGAGGGTGTCCAGACCGTACTCGGTGTCCTCGACGGTGTCGTGCAGCAGCCCGGCCATCAGCGTCGCCGGATCCATGCCCAGCTCGGCGAGGATCGTGGTGACCGCGAGCGGATGCGTGATGTACGGGTCGCCGCTCTTGCGCTTCTGGCCGCGGTGCCAGCGCTCGGCGACCTGGTAGGCCCGTTCGACCTGGCGCAGCGTGGCCGTCTCGATCTTTGGGTCGTTGCTGCGCACGATGCGCAGGAGCGGCTCCAGGACCGGGTTGTACGGGCTCTGGCGCTGCACGCCGAGGCGGGCCAGGCGGGCGCGGACGCGGTTGGAGGAGCCGGAGCGGCCGCCGGGCTGGCCGGTGTGGCCGGGCGGCAGCGGCTTGGGGGCCGACGGCGGG
>NZ_NHSG01000271.1:0-5447 GCF_020024005.1 Streptomyces purpurogeneiscleroticus | reverse complement strand
CATCATCCCCGCCCCAGGAGCCTGGCATGGCCATCGACCCACGCGCTCCCGCCGCCCGCCCGTCGGGCGCGGCACCGCCCGCGACCCCGCAACCCCGCATCGGCGTCCCCGGCATCGTCTTCTTCATCATCGCCGCCTCGGCACCGCTCACCGTCGCGGCCGGCGGCATCCCGCAGTCCCTCGGCATCACCGGCGTCCTCGGCATCCCGCTGCTCTACCTGCTGGTCGCGGCCCTGCTGGCGGTCTTCAGCGCGGGCTACGCCGCGATGAGCCGGCACATCACCGGCGCCGGCGCCTTCTACGCCTACGCGGCACACGGCATCGGCCGCACCGCGGGCGTCGCCGCCGCCTTCGTCGCACTGGTCTCCTACAACGCGATGCAGGTCGGCATCGCCGGGCTCTTCGGCGCCACCACCGCCGACTTCCTGAAGGCCCGCACCGGCCTGGACGTCCCCTGGTGGGCACTGGTGCTGGCCGCGACGGCGCTGGTCGGGGCGCTGGGCTACCGGCGGGTCGACGTGGGCGTGAAGGTACTCGCCGTACTGATCGTCATCGAGTCCGGGACCGTACTGGTCTTCGACATCGCGCAGTTCGGGCACGCCCCGCAGGGCGTCTCGCTCGCCCCGCTCACCTGGCACGCGGCCACCGACGGCGCACTCGGCGTCGCCCTGTGCTGCATCTTCGCCGCCTTCATGGGCTTTGAATCGGCGGCGCTGTACGGCGAGGAGTGCAAGGACCCGCGGCGCACGATCGGCCGCGCGACCTACACCGCGCTCGCCCTCATCGGCGTCTTCTACGCCGCCACGGCCTGGGCGATGATCAGCGGCGCCGGGGACGGGCGCGCGGTGCGCTACGCCGCCGCGCACGGCCCGGAGATGATGTTCGCGCTCGGCGCGGACAGCCTCGGCCCGCTCTTCTCCGACCTGGCGCAACTCTTCCTGATCACCTCCCTGATCGCCGCGCTGCTCTCCTTCCACAACGCGGTGGCCCGGTACGTGCGTTCCCTCGGCCGCGAGGGCGTACTGCCGCGCGGCCTGGGCGCGCTGCACCCCCGGTACGGCTCCCCGGCGCGCGGCTCGCTCGTGCAGACCGCGGTGACCGTGGCCGTGACCGCCCTCTTCGCGCTGGCCGGGCGCGACCCGGTGGACGACGTCTTCACCTGGCTCACCAACCTCGGCGCGCTGGGCGTCATCCTGCTGCTGCTCGTCACATCGGTGGCGGTGATCTGCTACTTCGCGCGCCGGGACGGCCGCCGTACGGACGAGGGGCGGGACGGCCGCCGTACGGACGAGGGAGTCTGGCAGCGGCTGATCGCTCCCGCCCTCTCCGCCGCGGCCCTCGCCGTGATCTTCTACCTCGCCCTCACCACCTTCGAGGTCCAGCTCGGCGTCGGCCCCGGCAACCCGCTGCGCTGGATCCTCCCCTCCCTGGTGCTCGTGGCCGCCGTACTGGGCGTCGCCTGGGCCCGCTACCTGCGTGCGGCGCGCCCCGCCGCGTACGCCGCGATCGGCACCTGCGCCACGAGCGACACGCCCTGACCACAGCCCCGTTCCCTTCCGAGGAGTTCACCTGTGCCCGAACAGCCCGTGTCCCGCCGCCGCCTCCTCGCCGCCACCGGCGCCGCCACGCTCGCCGGCGGAGCCGCAGCGCTGGGAGCGTCCCCCGCGGCCGCCGCATCCGCCGCGCCCCGCGTCCGCCCGCTCGACGGCCCCCGCCTCGTCCTGCTCGGTACCGCGGCGGGCCCGCCCCCGGAGCGGACGCGGCGCGGCATCGCCAGCGCGCTCGTCGTGGACGGCCGTACGTACGTGATCGACTGCGGCCGCTCGGCCGTGACCCAGTACCAGCTCGCGGGCCTGAAGCTGGCCGACCTCGAGTCGATCTTCCTGACGCATCTGCACGCCGACCACCTCGCCGACTACTACAACTTCTTCCTGCTCGGCGCGCAGCTCTCCAACGACGAGGGCGACCTGATCACCGAGCCGGTGGACGTGTACGGCCCGGGCCCGGCCGGTGCGCTGCCGCCCGCCTTCGACAACGAGAACCCGCCGGTCGTCGCGCCGCACCACCCCACCCCGGGCCTGCACCGGCTGACGGAGAAGCAGATCGAGGCATTCGCGTACAGCACCAACGTCTTCATCCGGGACTCCGGCATCGCGGACCCGCGCACGCTCATCCGCACCCATGAGATCGAGCTGCCGGAGGGGACGGGCGCGCACCCGCTCGGCCCGACCGCGCCGCCCATGGAGCCCTTCGAGGTGGCGGACGACGGGACGGTCCGGGTGACGGCGATCCTGGTGGATCACGGGCCGGTGTTCCCGTCGTACGCGTTCCGCTTCGACACCGCGTACGGGTCGGTGGTCTTCTCCGGCGACACGGTCAGGCACGACAACGTCGTACGGATCGCCCGGGGCGCCGACCTCCTCGTGCACGAGGTGATGGACGCGGACTTCTACCGGGCGGCCGGGCTGCCGCCGGCCTATCTGGACCACATGCTGCAATCGCACACCGACGTCACGGAGGTCGGCCCGATCGCGGAGGCCGCGGGCGTCGACACCCTCGTGCTGAGCCACATCTGCCCGGCCGACCCGAAGCATGTCTCCTCGGCGGAGTGGCGCCGCCGCGCGGGCAAGGGCTTCTCGGGGCGGGTCATCGCGGGCGAGGACCTGCAGCAGATCCCGCTGCCGGGGCGCTGACCAGCGCGCTCAGCCGCCCGAAGTATCCAGCTCCGCGTCCGCGCTCACGCCCGCGCAGTCGTACGGGTCGTCCAGCCAGCCGTCCGGGAGGACGACCTTGTTGCGGCCCGAGGTGCGGCCGCGCGGGCCGTCGGCGCCGGCCGGCCAGGGCTGGTCGAGGTCCAGCTCGGCGAGGTGGTCGGCGAGCTCGGCGAGGGAGGAGGAGACGGCGAGCTTGCGGCGCATCTCCGAGCCGACCGAGAAACCCTTGGTGTACCAGGCGACGTGCTTGCGGAAGTCGATCACACCGCGCGCCTCGTCGCCCAGCCACTCACCGAGGAGCGTCGCGTGCCGGACCATGACCTCGGCGACCTCCTTCATGGTCGGCCGCGCGTAGTCCTCCTCGCGGCCCTCGAAGGCGGCCACCAGGTCGCCGAAGAGCCAGGGGCGGCCGAGGCAGCCGCGGCCGACGACCACGCCGTCGCAGCCGGTCTCGCGCATCATCCGCAGCGCGTCGTCGGCGGACCAGATGTCGCCGTTGCCGAGCACCGGGATGTCACTGACCGCGCCGACGTGCTCCTTCAGGCGCGCGATGGCGTCCCAGTCGGCGGTGCCGCCGTAGTGCTGGGCGGCGGTACGGCCGTGCAGCGCGACCGCCGTCACGCCCTCCTCGACGGCGATCCGCCCGGCGTCGAGGTAGGTGATGTGGTCGTCGTCGATGCCCTTGCGCATCTTGATCGTGACGGGCAGCGAACCGGCGTTGCCGACCGCCTCGCGCAGGATCGAGCGCAGCAGGTTGCGCTTGTACGGAAGGGCCGAGCCGCCGCCCTTGCGCGTCACCTTCGGGACCGGGCAGCCGAAGTTCAGGTCGATGTGGTCGGCCAGGTCCTCTTCCGCGATCATGCGGACGGCCTTGCCGACGGTGTCCGGGTCGACCCCGTACAGCTGGATCGAGCGCGGCTTCTCGCTCGCGTCGAAGTGGATCAGCTGCATGGTCTTCTCGTTGCGCTCGACCAGCGCCCGCGTGGTGATCATCTCGCTGACGAAGAGGCCCTTGCCTCCCGAGAACTCCCGGCACAGGGTCCGGAAGGGCGCGTTGGTGATCCCGGCCATCGGCGCGAGCACCACCGGGGGCTGCACGCTGTGCGGGCCGATCTGCAGCGAGGACATCTGAAGCGGGTTCCTTCGACGGGTACGAGGGGGTACGCGGACGGGTACGGCCTCCCATTGTCGCGCACGCGACGGGACACCCGGACCGGGACCGGTCGGCCGCCCCTCCCAGGGTCCCCCACAGCAATTCGTTGTAGCGTTCAATTATGTCCGAGCTCACCCACCGGCGGCGGATGCTGGTGCTGGCGATCTGCTGCATGAGCCTGCTGATCGTCAGCCTGGACAACACCGTCCTCAACGTCGCCCTGCCCTCCCTCCGCCGCGACCTGCACGCCTCCGTATCCGGTATGCAGTGGACCATCGACGCCTACACCCTCGTCCTGGCGTCGCTGCTGATGCTGGCCGGGTCCACGGCGGACCGGCTCGGCCGCCGCCGGGTCTTCCAGACCGGCCTGGTCGTCTTCACCCTCGGCTCGCTGCTGTGCAGCCTCGCGCCGAGCCTGCCGTGGCTGGTGGCGTTCCGGATGGTGCAGGCGGTGGGCGGCTCGATGCTCAACCCCGTGGCGATGTCGATCATCACCAACACCTTCACCGAGCCGCGCGAACGGGCCCGCGCGATCGGCGTGTGGGGCGGCGTGGTCGGCCTGAGCATGGCCGCGGGGCCGGTGGTCGGCGGGCTGCTCGTGGAGGCCGTCGACTGGCGGGCGATCTTCTGGATCAACGTACCCATCGGACTGCTCGCGCTCTTCCTGACCATCCGCTACGTCCCGCACTCCCGCGCGCCCCATCCCCGCCGCCCCGACCCCGTGGGCCAGCTGCTGGTCGTCCTGCTGCTCGGCTCGCTGACGTACGCGATCATCGAGGCGCCCGAGGCGGGCTGGGGCTCGCCGCTGATCATGGGCTGCACCGCGCTCGCCGTGCTGTCCCTCGTGGGGCTGATCGGCTACGAGCGGCGGCGCACCGAACCGCTGATCGAGCTGCGCTTCTTCCGCAGCGCGCCCTTCAGCGGCGCCACGGTCATCGCCGTGAGCGCGTTCGCCGCGCTCGGCGGCTTCCTCTTCGTCAACACGCTCTACCTCCAGGACATCCGCGGCCTCTCGGCGCTCGAAGCGGGCCTGTACATGCTGCCGATGGCGGCCATGACGCTGATCTTCGCGCCGTTGTCCGGGCGGCTGGTCGGCGCCCGCGGGCCACGGCTGCCGCTGCTGCTCGCCGGTACGGGCATGGTGCTCAGCGGCGTCCTCTTCGCCGGCTTCGAGGCGGAGACCAGCACACCGCTGCTCTTCACCGGTTACGTGCTCTTCGGTATCGGCTTCGGCCTGGTCAACGCGCCGATCACCAACACCGCGGTGTCCGGGATGCCGCGCGCGCAGGCCGGGGTCGCCGCCGCGGTGGCCTCCACCAGCCGCCAGGTGGGCCAGTCGCTGGGCGTGGCCGTGATCGGCGCGGTGCTGGCGAGCGGCGCCGGAGCGGCCGCGACCGACGAGCGGTTCGCCGCCGCCGGCCGCCCCGCCTGGTGGATCATCACCGGCTGCGGCCTGGCCGTCCTCCTCGTCGGCGCCCTGACCAGCGGCCGCTGGGCCCGGGAGACGGCCCGCCGGGCGGCCGACCAGCTGGCACAGGCCCCGGCGAGCCGACCGGCCGCCAGCCGCCAGCAGACCTAGC